>PEZL01000006.1 GCA_002774055.1 Candidatus Tagabacteria bacterium CG09_land_8_20_14_0_10_41_14
CCACCCAAATTTTTTCTTCAGCTCTGTTCCGCTTCGCTCCACGAGGAAGAAAAAACTTTCCTTAATCGCATATGTTATACGAAATCAAAAAAGCCCCTATGATAAAAAAGTATTTAAAAACTAACTAATTAAATAATTCTATTATGAAAAACGAATCAAATAAATATTTTAGATTTATTTACATTATCTATATTTTATTTTGGTTTTTCGGATTTTCTGTTGCATTCTTTGCCTTGACATTTATGATAAGGACAATATTATCAGTTGGTTTTTTATTATACGATCAAGCAGGACTTTTAGGCATTATTTTTATATTACTATTTGCAGTATTTTTTGTAATATCTTTCTTTCCAGTTTACCTTCTTGTCAGACTTGCATACACTAGATTTTATAAATTATTTCCAGTTTCTGAAAAATATAAAGAATATGTAAAAATATTTTTATACTCTCTTAATTATATCTTAGGATTATTTATCTTCAATAAAATGGTTGCAGATTTTGATAATTTCTTTAAAAATACCATTATCATATATATTATAACCTTCATTTTGATTCTTGCTGTAGATTTTTTATGTGATAAGATATATCTTGCCATTAAAAATAAATTTAGGTCCAAAAAATAAAAAGGAGCTTTTTTGACTCAAGGGGACGTTGCGCTTTCGTCGCTAACCCGCTATCGCACTAGTTATACTATATACGGATTAAGAAAGTTATTGTATAATTTTTATACCGTTGTTAAAATTAATAATTAGTCGACCTTTATTGATTTTACTAGACTCTTAAAGTTTTTATAGCATTATGATAAATCAACAATTGCTTGATTATATCGAGCAACAATTACAACAAGGAATAGGTCAGGAAGAGATCAAAAACGCTCTTCTTTCCAAGGGGTGGCAAAAAAAAGGACATTGAGGAAGCATTTAATTTGGCGAGACAGCCGGAGCAATCGGCTTCCTATAATGTGCCAGAAACCACTACCTTTCCACAATCAAGTATTTCATTGGTCAAAACTTCCAAAAAGCCGATAGCCATGATTATTTCTGTAATTTTTGGTGTTGTTATTATTGCGGGTGGCGTTTTCGGCTATTTTTATTATTTTCAGTCACCAGAAAGAATTGTCCAGAAAATGACTGAAAAAATGGCCGAAGTAAAATCTCTAGAATATACGGGACAAATTACGGCCGAAATAGAAACTAATAATCTTTTCGCCATTTCTCCCTTAGGAAATAGCAATTTTCAACAGCCAAAAGAAGAACCATCACCAGCCGAACAAAAAGGTAAATTTTCAATAGATTTTAGCGGTGCTTCGGATCAGCATGATTTAAATAATCCAAAGTTGATGTTTAGGTTTGATATAAACACAGATATGTTGCCTCAAGCCTTTGGATTTGGACTAGAAGTAAGAATCGTTGATAAGATAATCTATTTTAAATTAAGCAATGTTCCTGATTTAGGATTTTTTGATTTATCTTTCTTAAAAAATCAATGGATAAAAATTGACCCTGAAACAATAAAAAAACAATTCGGATTAGAAGAATTAGAAGAACAGACCAAACAAGCACAGAAAGAACAAGAATTGTCGCCCGAGCAGATAGAACAGATAAAAGAAGTAGCTACTCGCACGAAAGTATTTAAAATTACAGAAAAGATGTCAAGTGAAAAAATTGACGGTATAAACACCCATCACTATAAATTTGTGATAGATAAAGAAGGGCTTATAGAGTTATTTACGGAAATAAGCAAGATAATGCAAAATGAATCTTTAACTGAAAAGGAATTACAAGAACTAAACGGGTCACTGCAAGCGATAGAAATATCTGAGGGGGAAATCTGGATCGGAAAAAAAGATTTGTTGCTCTATAAAATTCTCTTAGATTTGAATATCAAGGAAACAGAAAAAACAAAAGCAGAAGGCAAAATTACTATGTCTATTCAATTTAAGCATTATAATAAATCAATATGGATAGATATTCCGGCGCCAGTAAAAACATTGGAAGAAATTATGGGTGGATTGTTTGGCGGATTATTTGGTGGAGGTTTGCAAAACTTTGGACCGAGTTTTCAATTACCAGGTCAAAAATTACCCGAATGATGGACTGGCTGATAATTAGAAATCAGCGTCGGGGTTTTCTTGGGAGAAAGTTCTAACTTTTTTCAGTAAACACCACAATTCAAAACTTTTGTAAACAGAAACGCAAAAGAACGAACATATTTTGTCCTACAATCATGACACATTTTCTGTAATTCGTATATACAGATTAAAAAAGTTAATGTATGATTTGATTGGTTAATTGGCAGTTTTTTGAAAGCAGAATACGCGGAAGGAGTGGTTGGATGAAGTCGTCAAGATATTACCAGAATTGTCTGCAGATTATGATGAGCGTTTCAAGTTTGCTTCTTTTCTTCAGCGGGTTTTTTTTAAGCAAAGAAAATTTGAGGATTTCCCTTTTATTTTTACTCGTTAATCTTGTCGCGGGATATTTAGGCGCCGATTTTAAGTATAAAAGATACAAGGCGATAGTGGAGGAGGTGGAAAGCAATATTTTACTGAAAAAGTTAATGCCTTCCGCTTTTTATCAAAGATGGCTTCAGATATTCGGCAGAGGCAAAGATGTGGTTGTGTTTTTTTTGGGCCTGCTTTTAGGGAAGGGATATTGGCTGCTTGCCGTTTTGCTTTTGGTTTTTCAGTTGTTTGATAAAATTATTATGAGTGAATTGGTTTATAAAAGAGAACAAGCCGTGCTTTATGATAAAAATCAATTAAAAAATTAAAAAGGGCTTTCTGGACGAAGGCCTTTTTTGTTTTATTATAAAAAAGTCATGTTTTCATAATGTGGTTGACTTCTTTTTAATGGCGCGTTATATTAAAAATAGTATATATAAAAACGGAATTTTTTTATTGGATTAATTATAAAAAAACATGAATTCTGAAAGATTTAACTTGGGGCGTTTTGAAAAAGGCCCGGAACAAAAAGAAGAGAACATCGAAAAAATAGTTATTGAAAGATTAAACGAAGAAATTAAAGAACTGGGAATGGAGGAAGAAATGGAGGAAGGGGCGGCAGAAAAGCGAAAGGCGAAAATTAGCCCTTTGAAAAAAGCAGCGCTTGTTATTTCTGTCAGCCTGGCTATGTTTATGGCAACGGAAAGCATGGCATTGGCGGGCAAATACAGCGATGCGCGCGGTCGATCAAAAGATATGTTTGAACAATTAGACAGAGAAATAGTAAAAGACAAAGAAAGAAAAATAGAACAGGCAGAAGATTTCGCAACTCTCAAGAGGCCATACAAAATGGAAGACCTGATGCAGCAAATGGAACCGGAAGCAAAAGAAAAACAAACCATTGAAAAGAAAGAAGCAGGCAAAGAAATGAGCAAAGAAGAAATTGAGGCCAAAAAACAGAGCCTTTATGATGCGGCCATAGAAAGCTTTAAAACTGTTCTTTCAAAAGAAAGAGATTTCTCTCGGATTAAAAATAAAGGCTTACGTAAATCCATTGAAAGCCATGAAAAAAGCTTTAGGGCAGAACTGCAGACAATTGTAGGCCAGCCTGAAAAAGTAGAGGTCTCTTTTGACATCGAAAAGAACCAGGTGATTTTCAGCGGCACTTATACTCATCCCGTATCAGGCACTGAACAACCCTTTAAACACATTTTTGAAGCTAAATAAAAATAATTATGCAGGAAAAACTTCAATCAATAATTGAAAAATCATCGCTGACAGAATCCCAAAAAAGATTGTGGTTAAATTTCATTCAAATCACGCCAGACCCGGAAAGTCTTAAGGATATATTAGACGCTTTTGAATCTGACCCTAAAAACCTAGAACTCCTTACGGATAATCTTGAGAAAAAAGCAAAAGCGCTTTCAGACCCGGACGATAAAAAGTGGAAGGCTGTTGTAGAAGAAGAGAAAAAAATCCTTGGGTAGTAACTATTTTAACCACAGAACTTCTTTCGCTGCGCGGACATTACCGGGCCTTCTGGACGAAGGCCTTTTTTGTTTGTATTATAAAAAAGTTATGCTTTCGTATATAGACTTAAAACCGGGGACAAAATTTGTTTTGAATGGCGAGCCGTACGTGGTTTTGGAATATTCTTTTGCCAAAAAACAGCGGCAGAAGCCAACGGTTCAGACTAAAATTAAAAATCTCATCACCGCCAGCGTGACGGAGCGTTCTTTTACGCAAAATGATAAGATAGAAGAGGCAGACATTGACACGCGGGACATAAGGTTTTTATATTCAAGAAACGCTGAATATTGGTTTTGCGAGGCGGATAATCAACAAGAGCGTTTTAATCTTGAGGAAGATATTGTTGGCAAGAAAGGCCGGTTTTTGAAGGAAAATTCTATCGTTAAGGCGCAGGTTTTTGATGGGAAAATTATTGGCATAGAGGTGCCGATAAAAGTGGATTTAAAAGTAACAGAAGCGCCGCCGGCGGTAAGGGGAAATACGGCCCAGGGTGTTACCAAGACGGTGGTTTTGGAAACAGGCACCGGTATAAATGCGCCTATTTTTATAAACGAAGGAGACGTGCTCCGCGTAAACACGGAAAAAGGCGAGTATGTGGAGCGCGTTTATAAATCATAAAATCACGAGAACATTAAATCATTAAATCACCAGAGATATGGATTATAAGGATAGTCTTAAAATAAAAATGGATGATTACGTCCACTTTGTTTATAGAATTACTAAACTTTTGCCGAGAGAAGAGATTTACGGCATAGTGTCGCAAATTAGTCGAGCAGCCCTATCAGTTATTTTGAATTATATTGAAGGGTATGCAAGAAGAAAGCCTGCGGTTCAATTAAATTTTTTTGAAATTTCTTACGGATCTTTGAAGGAGTCGGAATACTTGTTACGTTTTTCATATGAGGAAAATTATTTAAGCAAAGATGATTATGACTTGGGTAGTAAAATGGCAGACGAAATAGGCGCAATGTTGTATACGGAGATAACCAATCTGGAGAAAAAAATTAAACGTTAATGTTTTAATGATTTAATGTTTTAATGATTTAATGAATAAGTTTTATCTACAACTGGAAGAGGAAATAAAAACTAACGACGGTGAGAGTTTGAAAGACGAAGAATTGGTAATGAAGGCGGTTGACAACCCGCGTCTTTTTGAAATTTTTGTGGACAGATATCAGGATGTTTTTTTAAGAACGGCCGGAAGGGTTTTGCGAAGCAAAGAAGATTCAGAAGATGCTGTTCAGGAGGCTTTTGTAAAAATATACAAAAATTCTAAAAAATACAAAAAACAGCCCGGCATCGCTTTTAAGAGCTGGGCTTTTAAGGTGCTTATGAATTGTGTTTTTACCTGTTACAGGAAAATGAAAAGAAATTTCAACGATTCGGAATATATGGATCAGCTTTTGTATTCCGGAGATGAGAATATAGACAATACTTTTGAGAAAAAAGAGCGCCGGGATGAAATAGAAAGCGTTTTAGACGGAATGCCGGAAGAATTGAGCGATTTGATGAAAGAGCATTATTTAAAAGACAGACCTTACGCAGAAATTGCTTCTGCCAAGGGGATTAGCTTGGCCACTTTAAAGATGAAACTTTTTAGGGCGCGTAAGAAGTTTAAAGAAGTATTAGAGGATATGTAAATATTTGAATTATGTCTAGTGAATTAAAAAAACGAATAATGAAGAAGGTATACGTTATTTGGTTTATCAGAAAGGTATCTCCGGCCGTGTTTTTGTACATGCCGTTTTTGGCGACCGTGGCCTTAAGAGAAATCGCCAATGAGTTTTTCGTGGCCAAAATCGTGGATAATTTTTTGTTTTCTTTGAATGGCGGTGTTGGGGCAACCATGAATTATCTTGTTTCCGCCCTTGCCAATACTCCGGTTTTGCCGACTTTAGTTATTCTGTTTTCCTTGTCCGGATTCGCGGCAATTTTGTATAAATTGGCGCAAAAGGTTAAAAGCGCGCGTTTGGTGAAGAGTTACTAATTTTTTCTGATTGGATTTTGAGGCGGCCCTTTATGGGCCGCTTTTTTTGTGGTAAAATTTTTTCATTGTGGGACAGTATAATTACAAAAAAACAGAAAAAAAGTGGGCTGAAAAATGGGTGAGAGATAAAACTTTTACTCCTGATTTGTCCGGCGCTAAAAATCCATATTACGCCCTTTTTATGTTTCCTTATCCTTCAGCCGAAGGTTTGCATATCGGTAATTTTTACGCTTTCACTTGCGTGGATGTGATGGCGAAATATAAAAAACTTCAGGGGTTTGATGTTTTTGAGCCAATTGGTTTTGATGCCTTCGGGCTTCATAGTGAAAACTACGCGTTAACAATCGGAGAAACTCCGCGGAAAATGCTAAGGCGAACCGAAGAAAATTTTAGAAAGCAGTTAAAGATGGCCGGTCTTGGCTGTGACTGGACAAGGGAGGTGGATACCGCTAACCCGAATTATTACAAATGGACGCAGTGGATTTTTACAAAACTTTTTGAGCGAGGTTTGGCCGTGCGAAAAGAATCTTTGGTGCACTGGTGTCCGGGCTGTAAAACTGTATTGGCCGATGAACAAATTGAAAACGGTGTCTGCGAAAGATGCGGCAGTATCTCGGAAAAGAAAAAAATGAAGCAGTGGTTTTTTAAAATTACCGATTACGCTCAAAGGATTTTGGACGGCTTGAATGAGATGGATTGGAGCGAAATTACAAAAGCGGCGCAGAAAAACTGGATTGGCAGGAGCGAGGGAGCGATTATCAAGTTTGAGGTTCAACCTCCAAACATTGATACGTCGGCTCAATTTGGGGAGGTTGAACCTCAATACATTGAGGTTTTTACAACGCGGCCGGATACACTTTTTGGGGTGACCTATTTTGTTTTGTCGCCGGAACATAATTTAGTGCGGCAATTTACTACTGACGAACAAAGGGAAGAAGTGGAAAAATATATAAAAGACACAGCATCTAAATCGGATTTGGATAGAATGGAATCTAAGGAAAAAACAGGGGTGTTTACCGGCGCTTATGTTATAAACCCGGTTAATAACGAAAAAATTCCCGTGTGGGTGGCGGATTATGTTTTGATGGGTTATGGCACGGGCGCCATTATGGCCGTGCCGGCGCATGATGAAAGAGACTGGGAATTCGCCAAGAAATATGATTTGCCGATAAAGAAAGTGGTTGAACCGCCCGCCTTGTTACGCATTCCTCGTAATATTGAAGATATTGCTGCCGGCGCGAAAGAAGAAATTAAAATTGAGGCAGAATACTGGTCCGCGGAAGGAGTTAATATAAATTCTGAATTTTTGAATGGCCTTGCAACAGATGAAGCAAAGAAAAAAATGACAGAATGGCTGAAAGAGAAAAATTTGGGCAGAGCGAATATTAATTACAAGCTTCGCGACTGGTGTATTTCCAGGCAAAGATATTGGGGGCCGCCAATACCTGTTATATATTGTGAAAAATGCGGCATTGTTTCTGTTCCTGAAAAAGATTTACCTGTGTTATTGCCTGATTTGGAAAAAGAGTGGGAGCCGGCCGGTGATGGCAAGGGACCATTATCAAAAGTGGATTCGTTTGTAAAAACTGAATGTCCGAAATGCGGCAAGCCGGCCAAAAGAGAAACCGATGTGATGGATAACTTTTTGGATTCTGCTTGGTATTATTATCGTTACTTGTCGCCTGAAAATGGCGAGGAAATTTTTGATAAAAAGATTGGTGATAAATGGCTGCCGGTTGATTTTTACGTGGGCGGTAACGAGCACGCGGTGCTTCATTTAATGTATACCCGATTTATTACTATGCTCCTGCGCGATTTGGATGTTGTCGATTTTGACAATCCTTTTAAGAGATTTCGGGCAAACGGAATGATTTTAAAAGACGGCAAAAAAATGAGCAAATCAAAAGGTAATGTGGTTAATCCCGAAGAGTATGGTGAAAAAGTAGGCTACGACGCGTTAAAGTCTTATCTGCTTTTTTTGGGTCCGTTTGAAGAAAACAGGTCTTTTTCAGACGAAGGCATTTTGGGAACGATGAGGTGGGTCGATAAGATTTACCGGCTAAAAGATAAAGTAAAAGAAAGCGCAAAGGACGGAAATAAAGTTTTAAGAAACTTGCATAAAACAATTAAGCGGGTATCGGAAGATTTTGAAGGGCAAAAGTATAACACCGCCATCGCGCGTTTGATGGAAATGACTAATGTTTTGTCGGCCGCAGACGAGATTTCCCGAGATACATGGTTGAAGTTTTTAGCCTTGACTGCTCCTTTTTTGCCCGCTTTGGCGGAAGAAATGTGGGAGAGAGCGGGAAACAAGAGTTCAATTTTCGGACACAAAAATTGGCCCGAATACGATCTCGGTTTTGTTCGAGAAGATGAGTTTGAATTGGTGGTTCAGGTAAACGGAAAACTTCGGGGCAGTATTACGGCGCCCCGGGGCATAAATGAAAAAGAGGCAGAAAAGAAAGTGAGAGCGGAGGAGAAGTTTAAGAAATATTTAGAAAACAGGATTATTAAAAAAACTATTTTCGTAAAAAATCGCCTTATCAATTTTGTAATTGACAAATAGCTTGACCTTATTTGGGCGTTATGTTATTTTTATAAAATCATGCATAATCTAACATTTAACCCGATTTCGGTTACAAAAGGTTTTTTAAGAGCTCTTGAAGAAAGGCCTAGAAGTATAATAATTAAAAGGTTTGGCTTGCAGTCTGCTGTTCCTCGTACGCTTGAATCTATCGGCCAGGAATATGGAATTACCCGCGAAAGAATAAGACAGATTGAGGCTTTTTCTTTAAATAAACTTCGCCAATCGGAGGAATTTTCTTCTTTGGCTGGGATTTTTGATGAAATTACCGCCGGTTTAGATGCTATGGGAACTTTGGTGGAGCAGCAATATTTTTTGGATTCTTGCGCGGAGCATGATGGTCAAAAACGTCATCTTTTATTTCTTTTGGTGGTTGGAGAGCCATTTGAACGAATGAAAGAAGATGAGGAGTTTCGGTCTTGCTGGACAACAGATGTGAATAAGGCGAATTCTATCAAAAAAGCGCTTTCCGCTCTTCATCGTGAAGTAAATGACAAGACCCTGCTCCCCGAAAAAATAATTCTTTCTTCTTTTGGCCGATATCTGGAAGATAATATCGGAGAGAATGTGAGCAAAGAAATAGTTAAGGCCTTGCTTAAGGTATCCCGTGTTTTGTCTCCCAACGCTTTGGGTGATTGGGGGCATGCTCGGTCTTCCTATATAAGGCCGCGCGGTATGAGAGATTACGCTTTTTTAGTGATGAAGAAACATGGTTCACCCATGCACTTTTCAGAAACCGCTTCCGCGATACAAGAATTTTTTAACAAGCCTTCACATGTTCAAACCGTTCATAATGAGTTGATAAAGGATGACCGATTTGTATTGGTTGGCCGCGGACTCTACGCTTTGAAGGAGTGGGGTTATGAAGGCGGCGTGGTGAGGAATGTGATTGAGAAAATTTTGCAAAAAAACGGGCCGCTCTCAAAAGAAGAAATTATCAAAAAAGTTTTGAAAGAGCGTTATGTTAAAGAAAATACAATTTTAGTAAATCTGCAAAACAAAAAGTTTTTTGGCAAAGACGCTCAGGGCAATTACACGCTTTTATAATAATGAAATTTTTGTCTTTCTTTTTTAACAACCCGCTTTTTGAAGGATTCATTTATTGGATTAAAACGCTTTGGTTTTTGTGGGTGCCTTTGTTTTTGATTTTTTTATTCTGTAAAAGTTGGGTGGCAAGACTGCGCGGCCGTTATCTGAAAAATTTACGCTGGCAGCTTTTGGAAATAAAACTTCCTAGAGAAATTTATAAAAGTCCGCGCGCCATGGAGGTTGTTCTGAACGCGTTTCATCAGACAAGGGACGGAAATCTTATAAACAAATATTGGGAGGGGTTTCTGCGGGCTTGGTTTAGTTTGGAAATTGCGGGAATTGACGGTAATGTTCACTTTTTTGTTCGCACTCAAAGATTTTTTAGAAATTTGGTGGAGGCGCAGTTTTACGCCCAGTATCCGGATATAGAAATTGTTGAGGTGGAAGATTATACCAGAGCGGCTCATTTTGAAGATATGGAGGAATGGAATATGTGGGGCGCGGAGTTTGGTTTGACCAACGATGACGCTTTTCCTATCAGAACTTACACTGATTACGGCTTGCACGAGACGATTACCAAGGAAGAGCAAAAAACCGATCCGCTCACGAGTGTTTTGGAGTTTTTGGGTTCTTTGAAGCACGGAGAACAGGTTTGGTATCAGTTTATACTCAGAGCGACGAAAAAAGACTGGAAGGCCGAAGGCAAAAAAGCCATCGGCAAAATATTGGGGGTTAGCCCGGAGGCCAGCCTCGAAGAAAAATCTCAGGCCATGTCCGGCCTTTCTTCCGGGCAAAAAGAAATGATTAAAGCCGTTGAGAGAAATATTTCTAAACTGGGTTTTGACGTGGTTACCAGAGGTATGTACATTGCCAGGCGGGATGTGTTTGATTTTGTAAACGTGGTTTCTCTCATGGGGGTGATGAAGCAATATAACGCTTTGGACCTTAATGGTTTTAAACCTGTTAATTCAACGGTGGTGGATTACTTCTTTAAAAAAAGAAGGTCCGCGAGAAAAAAGCGGATTAAGCTGAATGCCTTTAGGAATAGGGGTTCTTTTTATTACCCTTATGTTTATTCTTCTTTTGTTTTGAACAGCGAAGAATTGGCAACGGTTTATCATTTCCCGGGCAGGGTCGCGGAAACTCCCACCTTTGGCCGGATAGAGGCAAAGAAAAGTGAACCGCCGGCCAACCTTCCGGTTTAATTATGTCTGAAAATAATAAAGTATATTTTGCGCAGACGAATTTCCGCAACCAGCGGACGCCTTTTGGTATTAAACAGACAGATCGCACCAAGCATATGTATGTGATCGGGAAAACGGGTATGGGAAAAACGACTCTTTTGGAAAATATGGCGGTTCAGGATATCAGAAACGGAGAGGGTTTGGGAATTATTGACCCGCATGGCTCTTTCGCGGAAAAAATGCTGGATTATATTCCCGAAGAACGCGTTAAAGACGTGATATATTTAAATCCCGCGGACACCGATTATCCGATCGCTTTTAATATTATGGAAGATGTAAATCCGGAACAGCGGCATTTGGTGGCCTCCGGATTGATGGGTGTGTTTAAAAAAATGTGGCCGGATGTTTGGTCTGCCAGAATGGAATATATTTTAAATAATTGTATCTTGGCGCTTTTGGAATATCCAAACGCCACGCTCCTGGGCGTAAACAGAATGTTGGCCGATAAAGAATATCGCAAAGAGGTAGTATCTAACGTGCAAGATCCCGTTATAAAAGCGTTTTGGGAACAGGAATTCGCAAAATATACCGAAAGGTTCGCCGCAGAGGCCACGCCTGCAATTCAGAATAAGGTGGGCCAGTTTACCTCCAATCCCGTTATAAGAAACATTATTGGTCAACCGAAATCCAGTTTTGATTTCAGAAAGGTGATGGACGAAAGAAAGATCGTTATTATGAATCTTTCCAAGGGTAAAATCGGCGAATTGAACTCTCAACTTATTGGCGCCATGCTTATCACGAAAATTTATCTGGCAGCCATGAGCCGCGCTTTAAACACAGCTCAGGAGTTTCCCGATTTTTATCTCTATGTTGATGAATTTCAGAATTTTGCCACCGAATCTTTCAGGGACATTCTTTCTGAAGCAAGAAAATACGGACTCGCTTTGATTTTGGCGCATCAGTATATCACGCAAATGGAGGAAAGCGTCCGGGACGCGGTTTTTGGCAATGTGGGAACTCATCTTGTTTTCAGGGTCGGCCCGGCCGACGCGGAGGTTTTAGAAAAAGAATTCGCGCCGGAATTTATGGCCGATGACATCGTTAATTTGGGTTTTGCCAGTATTTATTTAAAGCTTTCCATAGATGGCGTTCCCTCGCGGCCTTTTTCCGCCGGCACTCTCCCGCCAATAGAAAGAGCGTCGGAATCTAAGAGAGGGGAAGTTCTTGAGTTTTCCAGAAAAATTTACTGCGGAATAAAAGAAGAAGTGGAAAACCAGATAGGTAAATGGCATAAACCGATTTCGTCTGCCGGGGTTTTGGACAACAAAAAAAAGCCCGAAGATGCAGAAAAGGAATCGCCGCAGTTGTTTGAGGCGGCCTGTTCTGTGTGCGGTAAAAAAATTCTGGTGCCATTTAAGCCCGACGGCAAAAGACCTATTTTTTGCCAGAAACACCGTTCTTATCTGTTTGACGACGAGATAAAACAAGAGAAGGAAGAGGGTCTTTCCTTGCGTAATTTAAGCCAAAGAACCACTCAGTTTAGAAAAGAACCACACGTTCGTAAAAGCAAATCAACCCCGGATTTTAAGGGACTGAGAGAACTTTTGGAAGAAGCCGGTGTTAAAAAATCCAACAACGAAGAACAGAAAAAAGAAAAAAAATTAAACTCCGGTGAAAGTATAAAGTTTTAAGGGCGAAAAATTGTAGGCAGACAAGTTTGTAAGGATGTTATAAATTGGGAGTTGATTAATTTCTTATATTTGTTAGCCTAATTTCATGAAGAAGTTGGGTTTTATTTTTATTTTGATGATTTTGTTTTTGCCGTTCTCGGCCTTTGCCGGAGTGGTGATTAACGAGATAATGTATGACTTGGAGGGAGCGGATGCGGGACGAGAATGGGTGGAAATTTTTAATAATGGTGATTCTGAAATTGATATTTCTGGTTGGAAGTTCTACGAAAATGATACTAATCATAAAATAAATCTTGTTGATGAAAACGGTGATTTTATAATGTCAGCAGGTTCCTATGCGATTATCGCGGATAATTTCAGCAAATTTTTAATTGATTGGCCGGATTTTTCGGGAATTATTTTTGATAGTGTTTTTTCTTTAAGCAATACGGGAGAAACGATAGCAATAAGGGATACGGATTTGAACGATGCTGATTCGGTCTCTTATCTTTCGGATTGGGGAGCAGCTGGTGACGGAAATTCTTTACAGAAAATAAATGGAGAATGGATGGCGGCGAATCCTACTCCTGGAGCTCAAAATTCTTTGGAAAATTCGGATCAAAATATAGAAGAATCTTCCGGTGCGGCTCAGCCTGCCTACATCCCTCCCAAAGAATTAGCCACCATCAAAGCATACGCCGGTGAGGACAGGGTGCTTGTGGCCGGCAGCCGCGCGGAA
>PEZL01000019.1 GCA_002774055.1 Candidatus Tagabacteria bacterium CG09_land_8_20_14_0_10_41_14
CGTTGGGCGGGATTGCCGCCCTGCGGGCGGCAATTAAAAGTCGCAGTCCGGATTTTCGTCAAAAAAAGTTCGGATTTTAACCAAAAGGCACCGCCAATTTTCAAAATCCGAATTTTGAAAAATGGCGGTGGGAGCAGGATTCTTATCTTTCGCCCAAGGCAAAAAAGCCTGAATTAGAAGAAGAAAATGCTAAACTTGTCAAACGGATAGAGTCGTTAGAGGACAAGATAAAAATCAAGAAGTGAGAAAACTGCAATATGCCGAGCACAATTGAACAAGTCAAAGAAGCGATTTTGAAGCGCGCGTCGCGGCTCCATTGATTAATCAAGCAAGAAAAACAAAGTGATTTATGGCCACAGCGAGCATGGACACAAGCGAAGTAGAATATTTAAAATCCTGCAGAGACAAACTGCGGGATATTAGCGATATTTTGAAAGACAAGAGTGATGAAAAAGAATTATCGATTGAGGAAAAGCTAAAAGAAATAAAAAAGATTCTTATTTGTGGATTTTATTTTTTTAGAGTATGATATAAACATGCGAAAGAAAAATTCTCACAAAGTAATCCCTCAGAAAATAAAAAAAAGGGACGGCAGGGTTATTAAATTCAACGCTGAAAAAATCACGGATGCCATTGCCAAGGCCGGCGCGGCCACCGGCGAATTTGACCGCCGCACGGCGCAACGGCTCACTTTTAAGGTTCTGGATTTAATCCGGCTCACGATTGTTCGCCGGGTTCCCAGGGTGGAAGAAGTTCAGGATATTGTGGAAGAAGTTCTGTTATCTTCTACGTATAGGGCAACAACCAAGGCATACATTATTTACAGGGAACAGCACGCCAGAATCAGGGAAATTGCGGACAAGTCCGATGTTGATTTGGTAGACCAGTATTTGGGAAATATTGACTGGCAGGTGAAAGAAAACAGCAATATGACTTTTTCTTTGCAGGGATTGAATAATTATATTTCCTCGGAAATCAGCAAGGTTTATTGGCTTAACAAAATCTATCCGGCGGAAATCAGAGAAGCCTATCTGAACGGCGATTTCCATATTCACGACTTAAACATTCTTTCGGTTTATTGCGTTGGTTGGGATTTGTTTGATTTGTTGCGGGAGGGTTTTAAGGGTGTGCCGGGTAAAATAGAAAGTAAGCCGGCCAAACATTTTCGCAGCGCCTTGGGTCAGGCCGTGAATTTTTTCTACACACTCCAGGGTGAGAGCGCGGGAGCTCAAGCCTTTTCCAATTTTGACACTCTTTTGGCTCCTTTTATCAGGTATGACGGATTAAATTATAAAGAGATCAAACAGTGTTTGCAGGAGTTTATGTTTAACATGAATATTCCGACGCGGGTTGGTTTCCAAACGCCCTTTACCAATATAACGCTTGATTTAACTCCGCCCGCGGGCTTTGCCGAACAATCCGTGATTATCGGCGGCAAGCCGCAGAAAGAAATCTATAAGGATTTTCAGAAGGAAATGGATATGTTTAATAATGCTTTTTGGGAAGTGATGCTGGAAGGCGATGCTAAGTCCAGGATATTTACTTTTCCAATTCCGACATACAACATTACCAAGGATTTTAATTGGGGTAGTGATAATCTGAATTTGCTTTGGCGCGTTACCGCTAAATACGGCGTGCCGTATTTTTCCAATTTTATTAATTCCGATATGGATCCCGAGGACAGCCGGTCCATGTGCTGTCGTCTTCGTTTAGACACCAAAGCATTGGCTAAAAGAGGCGGCGGGCTTTTTGGCGCCCTGCCTTTAACCGGCAGTATCGGCGTGGTAACGATTAACACGGCCAAAATCGGTTATTTATCCAAAAATGAGGAAGAATTTAAAGAGCGATTGGAAAAACTGATGGAATTGGCCAAGCAAAGCCTGGAGATTAAAAGAAAAATTTTGGAGGATTTTATGGAAAAAAATCTTTATCCTTATTCAAAGTATTATTTGAGGAATATCAAAAAACAACTGGGTGAGTATTGGAAAAATCATTTTTCCACCATCGGTTTGATTGGAATGAACGAGGCCTGTTTGAACTTATTGGGAGAAACCATCGCCGCTCAAAAGGGAAAAGATTTCAGTCTTTCTGTTTTGGATTTTAGCCGAGCCAAACTTTTGGAGTTTCAAGAAGAAACGGGCAATCTTTATAATCTTGAGGCCACGCCGGCCGAAGGGACTTCCTACCGTTTGGCTAAAAAAGATAAAGAAAAAACCCCGGATATTATTTGCGCCAACGAAGAGGAATATAAAAAGGGCGCCGAGCCTTTTTATACCAATTCTACGCAATTGCCGGTTAATTTTACGGATGATATTTTTGAAGCTTTGGATTTGCAGGATGAAATTCAGACTAAATATACCGGCGGAACGGTTTTGCATATTTTTGCGGGGGAACGAATCAAGAATCCGGCCAGTGTTAAAAATTTAGTTCGCAAAATTTGCCAAACCTATCATCTTCCTTATTTCACAATTACACCGACCTTTAGCATCTGTCCGTCGCACGGTTATTTGTCCGGAGAAATTAAATCTTGTCCGAAATGCGGCGAAGAGTGTGAAATCTATTCGCGTGTGGTGGGTTATTTGCGGCCGGTCAGCCAGTGGAACAAAGGGAAGGCGGAAGAGTTTAAATTAAGAAAGTTTTTTAAGACTTGAATGACAATAGGCGGTTTCCAAAAGTTTTCTCTTATAGATTATCCGGACAAAATAAGCGCCGTGGTTTTTACCCGCGGCTGCAATTTCAGGTGTCCGTATTGCCATAATCCGGAATTGGTAGATTTGGGCCGGACGGGCAGCGACACGAATGACATAAAAGAAAAAGAAATTTTTTCTTTTTTAAAAAATCGGCGAGGCAAATTAGATGCCGTAGTTATAACCGGAGGGGAGCCGACCTTACAGCCGGATTTGCCGGAGTTTATTGAAAAGATTAAGAAAATGGGTTTTTTGATAAAAATGGATACCAATGGCAGCAAGCCAAAGGTAATCAAAAAAGTAATTGATTCGCGGCTGGCTGATTATTTGGCCATGGATATAAAAGCGCCCTTGAGAAAATATTATTTATTTTCTGTTCCCAAAACAGATTTGAATAGCATTCGGCAAAGCATAGAATTAATCATGAATTCGGGAGTAAACTATGAATTCCGCACGACCGTTTTAAAATCATTGCTTGCCAAAGAAGACATCTTAAAAATAGCGGAATTGATAAAAGGCAGTCGGTTGTATGTTTTACAGCCGTTTGTTTCTTCCAAAGCCCTGGATTCATCCTGTTTTGTCCAAGAGAACTATTCCGATGAAGAGTTTGAGGAACTGAGAAAAACTTCGGAAAATTTAGTCAGAAAATGCTTGGTGCGTTGAGGCCTGCTGGCTTTTTTTTGTTGCCTGTTATATATTTTAACCATATGCCACGCGGAAGACCCAAAAAAATAAAGGCTGTAAAAATTATTAAAGCAAAGAGGGGCCGACCGTCCAAAAAAATAAAAAAAGCGGCAGGGGAGGGAATACCGGACGCGAGAGAAGAAAAAAAGACCAACCAGGAGAAAATAAAAGAACTTTTGCTAAGAGGCAGAACTCGCGGCTTTATTACTTACAATGAAATTCTTAAAAAGTTTCCGACCATTGAAAATGATATTGTTTTTTTGGACCATCTTTACGAACGTTTTGAAGAAGAAGGTGTGGATGTTTTGGAGAGCACGGATTTGTTGGGCACGGATAAAGCTTCGGAGAAATTGGGAAACACGGTGTCCTATTCCGATTCTGTTCAGATGTATCTTAAAGAAATTGGTAAATATCCCTTACTTACGGCAAAAGAAGAAAAAGATTTGGCTAAAAAAATTGAGGCCGGGAACGAAGACGCGAAACGAAGATTGGCGCAGGCCAATCTTCGTTTGGTGGTTTCCATTGCCAAGCGTTATATTTTAAGGACCCCTAATTTAACCTTTTTGGATTTGATACAGGAAGGAAATCTTGGCTTGTTCAGAGCGGTTGAAAAGTTTGACTGGCGTAGAGGTTTTAAGTTTTCCACTTATGCCACTTGGTGGGTGAGGCAGGCAATTACGCGCGCATTGGCCGACCAGGCCAGAACCATCCGTATTCCGGTGCACATGGTGGAAAATATTTCAAAATACCAGCAGGTTAACAGGCGGTTAACGCAGGAACTTGGACGTGATCCTTTGGCTGAAGAGGTGGCGGCGGAAATGGGTTTGGAGGTGGAAAAAGTAAGGCATATGCAGAAAATTTCACAGGAGACCGTTTCTTTGGAAGCGCCCGTGGGCGGCGACGAAGAGGATTCCACTCTTGGAGATTTTATTGAAGACGAAAAAATCCTTTCACCTGAACAAGAGGCGGCAAGGAGTTTGCTGAAAGACCAGATGAAAGAAATTTTGGTGGATCTCACCCCCCGCGAGCAAAAGATTTTGCAAATGAGATTTGGATTGGGCGACGGGATAACGCATACTTTGGAAGAAGTGGGGAGGGAATTCGGAGTAACACGCGAAAGGATTCGTCAGATTGAAGCCAAGGCGCTTGAAAAAATGCGCCAGCATGATAAACTTAAGAAACTGGAAGGATATTAAAAATCTATAAAAGAGGCGGCAAATTGAGAATTCTGAAAATTTTAACGGTAATCTTGTTTATTTTTTCTTTATCTTTCAAGGCAGAAGCTTTTATTGTAAAAGTGAAAATCAATAAATTGATACTCGTTCTTGAAGAAGAAAGTCAAGAAATTAAACGTTATCAAATCGCAGGACCGGCGATTTTGGATTATCCTTTGCCTCTTGTCGGTGAATTAAAAAAAATTGAATTCAATCCCGTCTGGTATCCTACGCCCAAAACTCGACTTTCTTATATTAAGCAAAAAGGAATAGATTTGCCGGCCGTAATTAGACCGGGAGATTCCCGCAATGCCATGGGTAAGGTGAAGTTTGTTATAGAATTTCAAAATTGGCAAGAACCCATTCGCATTCACGGCACAAACGACCCGGGTTCAATTGGCAGACGGGTTACCGGAGGATGTATCAGAATGCATAACAGAGATGCTTTGGAATTGGCTGAGATTGTAAAAAATTCCAAAACAAAAGTGATTATTGAAAGATGATACAAGGTGCCGCTCGCTAAGCCGTCCAGCTTGAGCGGCATCTTTTCTTTTTTAAAAACGTTGTTATAATAAACCTATTCAGTGATGACGCAAATAATCCGGAGTAGCTCAATGGTAGAGCAGCTCCCTGTTAAGGAGTTGGTTGCCCGTTCGAATCGGGCCTCCGGAGCAGAATTGAAGGATCTTGGCACTAAAGTGAATAAAAATTAATTTTGGCTAAAATGGCAAAACCCATTCTAAACGTGAAAAAATTGAATGTGCTCTTGGAGAATGAAAAAATCATTGAAGATTTATCTTTTGAAGTGAAAGAAGGCGATGTTTTGGTTATTTTGGGGCCAAATGGAGCGGGAAAGACGACGTTACTGAAAGCTTTGTTGGGATTAATTCCATACCAAGGAGAAATTGTTTGGGCGACTAAAAATATCAGTTATTTGCCGCCTCAAGAATTGATTCAAAGAAAGTATCTACCGCCAATGACAATAGAAGAATTTTTTGCATTCAAGGATATTTCAAAAGAAAAAATATTTGAAATTTTTAAAGAAGTGGGCTTGGATTTATCTTTGTTAAAAAGATCTTTTGGCGCTTTATCCACGGGCCAATTTCAGAGGATGATAATTGCCTGGGCATTGGCGGGTGAACCGGATGTTTTATTGTTTGATGAACTGACTTACGGAATAGACGTCGGCGCGGAAGAAACCATTTATTCTCTTTTGCACAAAATTTGGCTGCAAAGAAATTTAACAATTCTGCTTGTAACGCATGATTTAAATGTTACTTATGAGCACGCGAATAATGTATTGTGTCTCAATAAAAAGAAAATGTGTTATGGAGAACCAACAAGGATACTCACTCCGGAAAATTTAGAAAAAGTCTATGGAACAGGAATAAAATTTTATAAACACAGCCATAGATAAAAATTTTCAACTTTTATGAGCCAATTTGTTTTAGCTTTAATAATGGGAAGTTTTATCGGAGCAGCGGCTGGATATTTGGGCACCTTGATGCTTTCTAAAAGAATGGTTTTGGTTGCCGGTCCCTTGGGACATTTAACATTGCCGGGAATTGCATTAGCTTTTCTTTTTGGGTTTGATGTGTCGCTTGGAGCTTTTATGGCTGTTTCCTTGGGAATTATTTTGATTTGGTTGCTTGAAATAAAAACAAAACTGCCCATGGAAGCATTAACCGCCATTGTTTTTGCTACGGGAGTTGCAATTACTTTTTTATTTCTTCCGGAAGAAAAAACTATTCCTGCTCTGATTGGGGATATTTCACAAATATCTCCCATTATAGTAACGATTACCGTCATTCTGTCTTTATCCGTTATCTTTGTAATAAAGAAAATTTACAAAAAAATCGTTCTGGCCGAAATTTCCGAAGACATTGCCAAATCCGAAGGGATAAACGTTAAAAAATACAATTTTATTTATTTGTTTTGCATTGCGATTGTCGTATCTCTGGGAGCCAAAGTGGTCGGCGGGCTAATGACGGCAGCCCTTGTGGCAATTCCTGCATGTACCAGTAAAAATTTAAGTAAGAATATTTTTCAATATTGTTTAGGAGGATTATTTTTTGGGGGATTAAGCTGTCTGATTGGAATTATACTTTTTAAGTTTACGAATATTCCGGCCGGACCTTTAATCGTTTTATCAAGCGCGTTTTTCTTTTTAATCTCTTTAATTTTTTCCGCCAAAGGCGGAAAAAGGTAGAAAATATTATTAATTATGAGAAAGTTGGGGCGATCAGAATTTGAGAAGCTTGTGGAAAAGGGAATAAGGGCGATTCCGGAAAAGTTTTTGTTGAAACTGGAAAATGTCGCGATTGTTGTGGAGGATGAATCAGGCCCAACTCAAAATCTTTTGGGTTTGTACGAAGGGGTGCCGCAGACGCTTCGCGGCGTGAATTACGGTTCGGTTTTGCCCGACAAAATAACTATTTTTCAAGGAACGATTGAGGAAGAGGCGGTTAACGAAAAAGATATTGAGGAAATAGTGAAAAACACTGTTTGGCATGAGATTGCCCATCACTTTGGAATGGACGAGGCCGAGGTGCGCCGGCTGGAAATTAAAAGGCGCGAAATCCGGCGGACAAAGCCGTAATTAAAACATAGCGATATGATTTTAAATTTGGTATTATTGCATTATTATACAAGGTCGAGTTTACACAAAAATATAATCAATTATGAGTAAATTTATATCAGTAAGTTTGTTAGGTGTAATGCTTTTAGGCGGGATTGCTTCGGCGCAAACCCCTGAACTTCCTTCCGCTGGCATAACACCCGGAAGCCCGTTTTTCTTCCTTGACCGCTTCTTTGAGAACATAGGAACATTCTTTACTTTTGGCGATGCTAAAAAAGCCCAGCGTTTTGTTGCTCTCGCGGAAGAACGTTTGTCAGAAACTAAGGTTTTAGCTGAACGCGGAGATAACAATGCTGAGTTGGCTTCAGATCTTTACGAAGAGCAGTTCGCAAAAGCAAAAGAAAGAGCAGAGAGGTCAGGCAATGAAAATGCTCTTGCTCGCGTAACCGAGGCAACCAGCAAGCACTTTACAGTGCTTGAGGAAGTAATTGAGCGAGTTCCCGAACAAGCAAAAGCGTCTATGCAAAGAGCTCTTGAAAATTCCAAGCAAGGGCAAATATCCGCGCTTCGGGCGCTTTCAGGAGTGAATCCGGAACGCGGCGTTGAAGCCGGAGCCAATGCGGCAAAAGAGATTGCCCAACAGGCTCGAATGCAGGCAAGCGAAAGAAAAATAGAGGCCCTGGAACAAAAACTTCAGCATTTTGAAGGAGTGTTTAACTCCTTTGCAAACGCTCCGCAAGGCCGTGTTGATGTTGAGTCGAAATTTAGCGAAAGGATGACGGAAATCGTCAGTGAATTGGACGAGGCAGGCGATGAGGCAAAAGGCACCGGCATAAGCGTTCAAGCCGGTCTGGTCAAAAGAGTGAAAGACAAAGTCATTGACAGCCAGTTATCTTCCCTTAGGGAGCTTATGAAAGAAAACCCGGAAAAAGCGGTTGAGATATTCGCCAATGCCGCGGAAGGCCGTTTAAATGCTGCTAAAAGAGACACTGAAGAAAGGAACGGCGAGGCGACAGAAGAGAGTTTGGAAGATTACAATAAATATGCCGAATTCGGCCAGCAAATTTCCATCATGGCAGAAGGTATACGCACTGGAGATGTTACTGTTGAGGAATTGGTAGAAAAAGCCACTTCTCATCATATCCAAGTGCTTGAAGATGTCCGGCAAAAACTTCCGGTGCGAGCACAGCAGGAATTTCAGCGCGCAGTAGATAATGCAAGCAGAGTGCAAGAACAAAGACCAGCAAGCCCCGATTCTATGCAGCAGCCATTTATGCGGCAGCCATTGCAAACAGAGCCGCAAACGCCCGGCATGCCGGAGCAGACAACCGGCAAAAAACCGTAATCTTGGTCAGTTTTCGTTTAAGTGATTCTTAATCATTTTCGTCAGTTCTTCAACGTGGTTTTTCTTGTCGTGTTCCATTTTTTCCCAAAACTTGCCGCACTCATCGCAGTCGCCGGCGTCTTTTTTAGATTTTAACACGCTTTTGGGTATTTGAAAAAAATGTTAAACTAAAAAAATGGCGGAAGGTTTTATTTTGGGAATTATACAGGGGATAACGGAGTGGCTTCCCGTGAGTTCGGAAGGTATTTTAACCTTGGTGGGAATAAAGATTTTCGGAAGAAGCTTGGCCGGTTCGGTTTCAATGGCGATTTTTCTGCATATGGGAACATTTTTTTCAGCCCTGATTTATTTTAGAAAAGATGTAGTAAAAATTTTCCGGCCGGAAAATAAGAAAATTCTTCGTTTTCTGGTTTTGTCGTCTTTGGTTACGGCGGCCGTTGCCGCGCCATTGTTGTTTTTTGCGATGGATTATTTTAGTGAAATTTCTCTCGTGTTTATTGTGGCCTTTGTTGGCTTGATGCTGGTTTTTACCGGCCTTGCTCAATTTAAAAAACCGGAAACTTATTTTAGAAACGCTTTTGACTTAAAAAATAAAGATGGATTGGTCGCGGGTGTCTGGCAGGGGCTGGCGGTTCTGCCCGGCATTTCACGTTCCGGATTCACGATCGCAGTTTTGCTTTTGAGAAAATTTAGGGATTCTGAAGCACTGCGTTTGAGTTTTTTAATGAGTTTGCCGGTTGTTTTGGGAGCCAATGCTGTTTTGGCATTGAAGGGATTTACTTTGTCTTTAGGTTTTGGCTCTTCGGTGGCCGCCCTTTTAACGGCTTTTGTTGTTGGTTTTTTAACAATCGGTGCCCTTTTAAAAATCAGCCGGAAAATTAATTTTGGGTGGTTTGCCATTTTTTTTGGAGTTCTAACTTTGTTGAGTTTATTGGTTTAATTTAATTTTTAACATGGAAATAAAAAGCAGCGCTTTTGGGCATAACGGAGATATTCCGTCTAAATATACTTGCGACGGGGAAGACATAAATCCTCCTTTTGTTGTCGGGGATTTGCCGGAAAACACAAAGAGTTTGGTTTTGATTATGGATGACCCGGATGCCACGGCCGGTATTACTTTTGACCATTGGATTATGTGGAATATTTCTCCGGAAAAAGGGGAGGTAGGAGAGAACGATGTTCCCTCGGGAGCCCTGCAGGGGCTTACCGGTTTTGGCAAAAATAAATACGGCGGGCCTTGTCCACCCCGAGGAAATGCCAGCCACAGATATATGTTTAAGTTTTACGCTTTGGATATCATGCTTGATTTGCCTGAAGGTTCAAAAAAGAGTGATGTTGAAAACGCGATGCAGGACCATGTTTTAGAACAAGCTACAATAATCGGTCTTTACGGAAGATAATGGGTGTGCTATTGTTTTTTCCATGGAAAACGAGTTAACGCATAAAAATTATTTGTCGCGGATTTTTAGCTTTTATTTCGCGCCGGTTTGGCAGTCGGCTCTAACTATTTTATACCTGCTTTTCTTTTTGTATTTCGCCGTTTTTTACGTGGGGAACGTGTGGCTGGCTCTCAAATTTATATGGTATACCATTATCAATTCCGGCGCGCTTTTGGGGCTTTCTTATCTTTTTTGGGGAGTCATATTTTTAATAACCCTTATCATTCCTTTTTCAATCAGTTTATACTCTATGCTTCTTTTCTATGAGATTTGGCATAAAAACTGGGAGAAAAAGCTAAAGATGTTTGGCACTGTTTTAATCATTCTTTTGGTTCCGCTGATTATCGTTGTCATAGATGAAATACTCCGTGTGGTTGTAGGGCAGGATGTTTTGTCTGTTTTTGTCTCGGAACATAATCTAAATCTTACCGGTGATTAATTTTTGTGATATAATTACCGTATATGAGGAAAGATAAATATTTGGTGGCGCTTATTGTTTTTGGCGCGCTTGTGATTACTTCTTTTGTTTTTTTGCAGGCCCCGGCTTCTTCCGGAGATAAAATGGCGGCCAATGTGATTGTTGAGCAGTTGCGGGAACAAATAAATTCACTTTGGCAAAGGGTAGGTGAATTGAGATTAAAAATCCAGAATATTAATGAGCGCCAAAAAGCGGAAGAAAATGTGTTAAATCCTTTGGATGCCAAGCCGCCTGTTTTGAACAATTTAGAACCGGAGCACATCACTTCTGATTCAGCGGTGATTACATGGGGAACGGACGAACTTTCAACCAGCGAGGTTATTTACGCTGATGAGTATGTCCAGAAATACGTTGAGAATAAGAAAAAGATGATGACCGTTGATCTCGAATTGGTCACTTTCCATGAAGTGCTGATAAGCGGTTTAAAGCCGAATACGAAATATTATTATTATGTTTCTTCAACGGATGCTAACGCTAACTATTCATTGAGTAATACCCATACGATCGTTACGCTTCCTCAAGAGCGAGCCGGGCATTAATTTTCTTTTTGTTTCTTAAAATTTCCAGTTCAATTTTGTCTCCCACGCCATGAGAGGATAAAATATCTTCCAGTGTTTCGTTTTCGGTAATTTTTTTGTTGTTGCAGGTTAAAATAATATCAAATTCTTTTAAGCCGGCTTTGTCCGAAGCGCTGCCCGGGATTATCGCGGTATCACCCGGAATGCCTTCGTTTATGATAAGCGCGCCGTGGTCCAGAGGAAGGCCGAATTGCTCCTGAATTTTTTTATTTAAAACAAGGTATCGTATTCCCAAAAACGGCCGTCTTATTCTTCCATGGATTTTGATTTCTTCTAAATCTTTTTTGGCTCTGTCTATAGGAATGGCAAAGCCGATGTTTTGCGCGCCGAATACAATGGCTGCGTTAATGCCTATGGCTTTGCCGTTCAAGTCTACCAAGGGTCCGCCGGAATTGCCCGGGTTTACCGCGGCGTCTGTTTGTATCAGCCCTCTTAGCCGTTCATGGCGGCCGCTCATGTCGGTGGCGGCGCTTATCAGGCGTGAAAGGCCGGAAACAATGCCGGTTGAGATTGTGTTTTGAAATTGCCCTAACGCGTTGCCGATTGCTATAACCGACTGGCCGAGTTTAAGATTTTGCGCGCTGCCCAGTTCAACGGCGGGCAGGTTTAGATTGGGGGTTTTTATTTTTAAAACAGCCAGGTCGTTAATTTTATCGCGGGCAATGATTTCGCTTTCGTATTTTTTGCCATCAGAGGTAATTATTGTGTAGTCGGCGTCGGGTTCGCTAATAACATGTCTGTTGGTTAAAACAATTCCGTCCGGGCTGACAATGAATCCGGAACCGCCTCCGATTTGCACCCTGCCTTTTTCGTCTTACGGCACCTGTTCAAGCCGCGATTCAATTTCCTCCGGGTTTATGGGGATGCCCAGCCGATATGATTCGGAAAGCAGTTGTTCGCTCAATTCCTCCAGTTCTTTGGAAACGGCGACACTTACCACTGCCGGTAAAACCTTTTCCACTGTTTTTATTATCGTTTGTTCGTAAGTTAGCATGATTTTTAAGGGTTTATCCCGTTAGAAGACCCCGTGTCTTCTAACGGGATTTATTTTAATAATCATTATTTATAATAGCACAGAATTTCTAATAAAAAAATTAAAAAAATCTTGGAAGAGGTATTAGCTTTTTTGTACTATAACTTGTCCGACCGGACAAGTTATAGTATGACCATGATTGATTATTGATTATTGGTTATAATGATTTGTTGTTTTGGTTTAACGGCAAATATTCTTGTGTTGGCGAGCATTATATTTTTGGAATACAAAATTGAGGTATAATAAAAAGATGTTGAGAAGAAAAATAATGTTTGGAAGAGAATCTCTTAAAAAAATAACGGATTATCTTTGGGAAATACCAAAAACCGGACAAATGCGCGTAGCGGCGCGTTTTTACGCGTCAGAAAAAATGATGAAAGATATTTTACAGGACCGGTCGTTGGAACAATTG
>PEZL01000011.1 GCA_002774055.1 Candidatus Tagabacteria bacterium CG09_land_8_20_14_0_10_41_14
AGTGAAAACTACACATTTGGGGCATTTTTTCCATCTTTCTTTGTCCATTTTCCCTCCTTCTACAGATATTAAAGGACAGCCCTCCCTCTTTTTCTTATCACGCCTTCTTTTTTAAGTAAAGTCTAAATGGGACGGATATCAGCTTCTTCTTGTAATTGCTTGAGATTTTTAAATCCTTGTTTTTGTAGGCTTTGTTTTACCCCAATAATTAATTTAGGTAAAAAATCATAGCCAGAACCACGATAAGGAACTTTTGTTACAATTCCTTCAGCAATTCTAATTTTGGTCTTATCAACGGCATATCTCACTGCTGACCTCCTCTCCATTGCTTCCAGAGAGCCCATCCCCCGATATTTTTTAACCATTTTATTTTCTTCATAATCAAACTCTTTTTCGCCGGGCGATTCGTCTAAACCAGCGAGTAAAGAACCCATCATTATAGTTTGAGCTCCCAGAGCCAAGGCCTTCGTTATATCTCCTGGTTTTTGGATATCTTGTCCGACCTCATCGATAATCTTTATTCCACCATCGGCAATTATTGGAATTGGCCCATATTTTGGCTCTAATTTTTTAACTGCCTGGGCGCATTCAAAAACAGCCGAGGCTTGAGCTCTGCCCGTGCCTAATTCTTGTTGAGTAATACAAGCCGCGCCGGGACCCACTCCTACCCGAAGAGCATCGACAAAGTTCGAAGCCTCTCTTAAAATTTCCTCTACCATTTGAGCTGAATCAATATTGCCCACCACCACTTCTAATTTTGGGAAATTTTGTTTTACCCATTTGGCGACCTCTAACTGTTCTCTAAAAACAATACTGGCGTCAATAATAATGCCATCAACGCCAGTTAGGATTGCTTTTTTAATTCTTTCTTGAGCAAGTTGTAATCTCGACTCAACGGCAATAAATACTCTTAATTGTTTATTTTCATTTTTTGTTGCTAAAGGAAACAGCTCATTTTTTTCCAAATCACTATCGGCAACTAATGCCACTACTCTATCCTCATTATTAATAATGGGCAAAGTGTCTAAATTGTATTTCTTTAATATGTTATTAGCCGCCATCAAATCATTTTTATCAATAGTTTCCGATTTTTTAGCAACTATCAATTTTTCTCTTGACGTCATCACCTCTTTAAGTTTTGTTTCCATATCTTGTCGGTATCTAACATCGCGGTGAGTAACGATTCCCACTAATTTTGAATTTAAAGTTCCGTCTTCGGTTATTGGTACGCTAAAAAATCCGTATCTATTATTAACCTCATAAGCATCTTTAATCGTATTTTGAGGAGATAAAACAACCGGATTGTAAACGAATCCGGCCTGAAATTTTTTAACTTTTTCTACCTCTTTTATTTGTTCATCTATCGTCGAAAAATTATAATGGATAACCCCTATCCCGCCCATCAGAGCCATTAAAATGGCCATTTCTGACTCAGTGACTGTATCCATGGGAGATGAAACAAAAGGACTTTTTAAGGTTATCCCTTTTGTAAAATGAGTGCTTAAATCAACCTTATCTCTTTCGAAATCAGGAAGGCGGTTAGGGATTAAGGTGATATCCTTGTACCAAAATTCTTTATTTTGTAGGTCGGGATGCAATTTTGCCATGCGAATTTATTATTATACCTTCTTTTTTAAGTAAAGCGATTTTACGACTTCATATACCTTTTGAGAGAAAGTCATTTGCTTTTTGAAGAATTTCTTTGGCATTTTTATAAGTCAACTGCTCTAAGGCTTCTTCATAGGGAAGCCATTTGTATCCAATATGCTCCCCGGAAATTTTTACTTCTTTCGTTTTAGTTTCCAATACATAAAAAGCGACTGTTTTAAAAATAGTTTTTCCTTCCCATTTAAAAAAGTATTTTATTGTTTCCCGAAAACCGGAAATAAATTTAACGTCTTTCAGTCCCGTTTCTTCTTCCACCTCTCTTCTCACTGTTTTCCCCTCGGTTTCGCCGGGCTCAAGATGACCTTTGGACAGGTCCCAGTATTCTTTCCCTGAACGGTGGATCACAGGGGGATAATGCAAAAGCAGGTAATATATTTTACCGTCTTTACCCTGAGCCACGTCGAAGGGCTCTTTTCTAAAAATTATTGCTCCGGCTGAATGCTCCACTGGCACGTTATTGTTTTTTAAAATAAGTTAATAATTTTCCCAATGGCCAACAATTTATAATATCTTTTTTCTCCGCCCAGCCGCGCCGGGCTTGGGCAACACCAAATTCCATAAAACGCAACTGCTCTTTCTGGTGGGAGTCGGTATTGATTATCATTTTTACTCCGGCTGTCTTGGTCCTTCTTATATTCTGGTCATTCAAATCTAATCTTTCCGGCCAGGCGTTGATTTCTAAAATAGTACCGGTTTCTTTCGCCACTCGCAAGATTTTATCAAAATCTATCTGATATTCATCTCTTCTTTTTAAAATTCTGCCCGTAGGATGCGAAATAATGTCTACATTTGGGTTCTTCATCGCCCGAATTATTCTTTCAGTCATTTGCGGCTTTTCCATCTTAAAATTGGAGTGGATTCCGGCGATAACGTAATCCAATTTTTTAAGTGATTCGTCTTTGATATCAATTGAGCCGTCTTTCAAAATATTCGTTTCTGCTCCCTTCAGAATACGGAATTTAGAATGTAGAATATGGAATTTAGAATTTAATTTATCTATTTCTTTATTTCTCTGCTCGAGCTTTTTTTCGTCTAATCCATGTTCGATCCTCAAAAACTTGGTGTGGTCGGAAATGCCGATATATTCATAGCCCATATTTTGGGCTGCCTTGGCCATTTCCATAATTGAATTTACTCCGCCATCCCAATCGGAGTGGCAATGTAAATCCCCCTTGATGTCATGATAGCCAATAATTTTAGGGAGACCATTTGGCTTGCCCCGAGTCTGTCGAAGGGCTGCCTCTATTTCTCCCTGGTTTTCCCGAAGTTCAGGCTCCATCCAGGCAAGACCCAAAGCCTTGTAAATTCCCGGTTCATACCAACCGGCTATCATTTTTCTGCCCTTAAAAAGACCGTACTCATTAAGTTTCAAACCTTTTTCAATGGCAATCCTTCTTAAATCGATATTGTGTTCTTTGGAACCCGTAAAATACTGAAGGGCTGCGCCATAACTTTTCTTTTGGACCACTCTCAAATCAACGTCAAATCCCTGTTTCATTCTGATTGATGACTTGGTGGATCCTTTCCCCCAGATTTTAGTTATTCCCGGCAAGGAAACAAAAAAATCCATTACTTTTTTGGGCCCCCCACCATTTTTTTGGTGGGGGGTTGTCGTAATTAAAACATCGACGTCGCCAATGGTTTCCTTCATCCTCCTTACAGAACCTGCGACGTTAATTTGCTCCACTTCTTTCAAACTTTTCAGTTTTTCCAAAATCTTTTTAACTTCCGGCAGAATTTCTCCTAAAAGAAACCTTCCTTTGCTTCTCTTTACAAACTCAATGCCTTGTAGAATATTTTTTTCTGTCTTTTCGCCAAAACCAAAAAGGGAGGTTATTTTGTGGGACTTGGCGGCTTTTTCCAAATCTTTCAGATTTCTGATCCCTAATTTTTGGTAAAGAATTTTCGCTCTTTTCGGCCCCATCCCCTCTACGGAAGTCATCTCTTCGAGATTCAGTGGCAACCTCGATTTCCACTGCTCATAATATTTGATTTCCCCTGTTTTTATATATTCTTCGATTTTTTCGGCAATGCTTTTACCTACGCCGGGAATCTTTTCCAATTCTTTTTTCCCGCCCCTTTTGTAAATATCTCTGACATCTTCTTCCATACTTTCTAAAGCAATGGCTGCCCTCTGATAAGCATAAGGTTTAAATGCTATGTCATCCATTTCTAAATAATTGGCGATTTCGTAAAATATTTTGGCAAGCTCTTGGTTCATATAAAATAGTCAGAATGGTTTTTCTGACGGCGGGACACGGGGAGCAAAGCGGTCTCTGAAGAAAATAGAATTACGAATTATTAAAAGTGCCGAAGAGGATAACAAGCCGAATAAACTGACCAAAATGAAAACAATCTTAAAACCAAAAATGCTGGCCAAAGAAGCGCCAACAGCGCCGGCTATACCTGCCGCAAAACCAACGCCGGTGCTCTCCAAGCTCCAGGAAAATGCTTCTCTGCCTTTATTAATATGTCTTGTAAAAATCGCTGACCAGGTAGGAACGACACAAGCCATAGATATGCCCCTGATAAATTCTAAAGTAAAAATATGCCATGGCTGTGAAGAAAAAATATAACCCAGAGGAATCAGGTTGGCCACATACATACCGATGACTAAGAAATTAAAGTCGTCCTTCTCCCCATGGTCCCGATCTAAACGGTGGGCAATAAAAGGTTGGATAATAGATTTTGTCAACCAGTAAGTAGCAGCGATAAAACCTACCATTTTTAAATCACCTCCCTGGATTTGTCTTGTTAAAAAAATGGCGAAAATGGGGCCGATTAAGCCCCAGCCGGATTGAAGCAAAAAATCGGAAGTAATAAGGATTTTAATGACTTTATTGATCGGGTTTGGCATGTTTGTTTTCTTTATTATTTCATTTTACTAAAGCTTCTTTTAAAATTCAAAGGGGAAAGTAATTACCGGATTAATCTTCGATAACTTTTGAAAAACTCTCTAATTTTTTAAATAACGTATTCTTAATTAAGATTATTCCCAGTCGGAATAAAATTAAAACCCCGAAAAGGGCGACAATTAACTCCGCTCCCCTGATAATCATGGTAAAAGCTGTGGCGGTGGAACCTCCCAAACCCAACGCATTAAAGGCGAACGTTTGGATTGCCTCATGAGAGCCCAGAGCCGTAGGAATAGGAATCATTACTGCTAAATAGGTAAAACCTAAAATAGACAATGCGGGCACTGCTCCTATAACCTTTCCCAAAAACAAAACTAAAAACAAAGTTCTGACATACATTACGCCCGCTCTCAAAAAGGCAAGAAACAATACTTTCCACATTGCTTTTTTACGGATTTTAAAAAAAGTGGAAATTTCATTTTTAATTTGAGGGGGTTCGTTTTTTCCGTTCTTGATGAACAGTCTCGCCATGTCCTCTTTTTTCACTAATTTAAAATAAAAAAGCGAAGCTATAACAAGAATAATCAAAAATATCCCTCCAAAAATTATTCCTAATTTAAAAAGAGGAAAACCAATAGTTAAGAGAAAAAATAAACTGCCAAAAAAAATAACTGCCAAATTGGCAGTCCATTCTGAAATCCTGTCTATTATCACCGAAGCCATGCCTTTTGACCAGGGTATTGAATTTCTTTCTTTTAAAATATAACTTCTGAAAATCTCTCCTCCCCAGATTAAAATCGGGGCTAAGAACATAATGGAGTAACCCGCCAGATAGGGGTTAATTAAGCTCCGGAAAGAAACATTAACTCCGGCTCCTTTTAAAATTTCTTTCCATTTCCAGGTTCCGATTAAAGCCATCAAAACTGTCAGGCCCAAAATGATTGCTCCCTGTGAACCTTTAAAAACCAGAAAGGCATTTTTAATTCCCTCCCAGCCTACCATTTCGGCAATCCAAAAAAATAATCCAACGCCAATCAATAGAGAAACTAAAAAAAGTAAAAGCTTTTTCACGATTTTTTAATTCTACCTCATTTTCATCCAATACAAAATCCCGCAATTTTGCGGGATTTTGTATCCTTTCGCTAATATTGTTTATCGCCTGTCAGAGATTAAATTCCGTAGAGTGTCTGGAGGCCCGTAGCATCTCCACTACCCAGGATTGTTTTCACCCCTTCATAATATCCGTACATTACATTCCCTGTACAAACGACATCGTATAAGTCACCTAATCCTGCGCCGTGACCGAATTCATGCAATACTACTGTATCTAAATCAACATTGCCTGGGAAATAATTGGTATCAAACATTATATCGTATTCATAAATATTCTTTCCCCTAAACCAGATTGCTGTTACGGCAATTACATTTGGGTCTAAATAATCCCCGAAAGATACTGAGTTTTTGTAATCATAAACTCCCCATAGGTTATTTTCAGAGACTCCGCTTCCAAATATTGTTGCAGAAGTTGCTTCGTTCCATACTAGAGTCGCCCACGCTGAAGCGGTTCCAAGCTCTGAAGTACTGTAATAATAATCTTCTACCCAGTTCCATTTTGGTTTTGAGCCAGACAAGAAAGCATAGCAAGCAGTGGGCGTTGGTTCTTCCCCTCCCTTTGGACAATCATTGGGACAACTCTTCCAGTTCTCTCTTGCTTCACATACTCCGTCATTATCACATATAGGAGCTACCCCTGGGGCATATCTAATAAAAATTATTTTAGTCAATTCATTCTCTGATAATTGCGGGGGGTAGGGCATCACAAATTCAGGTGGCGCCGTTATATTCCCATCCTTAATTGCTTGACTTACTTGTCCCGCTCTGTCAATTCCTCTGTTTGATGGTAAAGCTAATGCTACACCTGCCGTTAGAACAACTGTAACTACTCCAATTAAAATTCCTAAACCTAATTTTTTCATAATTTTTAGCCTATTTAAATTTTTCGGCCTTTAGCCTCCTGATTTTATTCTATTCCCGCCATTAACCCTGTCAAACAAAAAAACAGAGGAGGGGCTGCGCATAACACGTGCCCCTCATTTTTGTTCGCCCCTTAGAGTATAAATTAAGTAATTGCCTTGGCAATACTCTTTAAGACGCTGAGAATTCCAATAACGGTGCGCTGAACTTCAACTGATTCTTGACCCAACAATCCGGCAACAATAGGATCTAAATGACCGGGGGTCCCTTCCTCTTTTTTCTCCGCCGTTTTAATAGGAGATAGGTAGTCGGCTAAACGGAATAGTTCTTCTTCCTCAAGGCGCAGCGGTTTGGCAATCTTCCGGAGAATATGAGCAGAAGGAAATCGTTCTCCTCGCTCTATCCTACCCAAGTGCGATGACGATACGCCTGAGGCTCTCTCTAATTCTCGTAAGGTCAGCGGTATCAGAGTTCTCTGTTGTCTGAGGATTTTGCCCAAGTTATTAGCTTTTTCCACAATTCACCTCCTTTTTGAGATATTTGAAA
>PEZL01000044.1 GCA_002774055.1 Candidatus Tagabacteria bacterium CG09_land_8_20_14_0_10_41_14
TTCATCCACGTCAAAATTCAAAAAATCTTTCGCATTTTTATCATCCGCATTCACTATAATAATTTTCCTTTTCTTATTGGATTTCTCAAGCGTTTTAAAGATATGCAGTTTGGCCTTTTTATACTTCTCAAAACCTCCATGGGACTCAAGATGTTCCGGCGCAAGATTCGTAAAAATCATGGCGTCGGGCTTGATAAACCTGTGGCGGGATTGCAAGGTACCCTGAGAAGTCATTTCCAAAAGGGCATACTGGCATTTTTCACGCACCGCTCGCCGTAAAAATTTCTGCAGAAAAAATCGGCCGGGCATGGTCATTTTAAGTTCATTGCGCTCCGTCTCTCTTGCCACCTTAAAACGCAAAGTGGAAACAAGCGCAGTTTTATATTCGGCCTTTTCCAAAATGGCGTTAATAATCTCCAGTACGCTCGTCTTGCCCTTGGTGCCCGTCACTCCGACAATAAAAATCTTCCGCGAAGGAAAACGATAAACCAAAACAGCAGTAAAAGACAACAGCCAGTGGTAAAAAGGCTGGAAGAACCTAAAAATTTTACCGGGTATCAACCTCCTGAAAAAATTTAATATTTTATCTAACATATTTTATGCTTCATGATTCATGCTTCATGCTTCATGCATTTGCCTCAATGCTTTTTTAATTATATTTTCCGTGCCTTCTATGTCTCTCGGCAAATCCCTCAGCGCCTCTCTGCTTTGTTTTAAGGAATAACCAAGCGCCTGAAGCGCCTCAATGGCCTCTTCCTCCTCTTTCAGGCCGCCTGCTTTTGTTTCCGCTCCTTTTAAGCCAACTTTGTCTCTCAACTCCAAAACTATTTTTTCCGCCAGTTTTTTACCCACGCCGGATACTTTTGTAAGGTAAGAAACATCTCCAGAAGAAACGGCCTTTTTCAAAACATCCAGAGGCGCCACGGCCAAAACAGCCAAGGCGCTTTTGGGACCGATGCCTGAAATCTGAATAAGACTTCCAAAAAATTCCAATTCGGCGTAATTCAAAAAACCATACAAAGCCATAATATTTTCTCTGACGTGCAAATGCGTCCAAATCTCCACTTTTTCACCTTTTCGCGGCAACTTTTTTTGTGTTTCAAAAGAAACAAACACGCGATAGCCAACGCCACCCACATCAACCAGTATAAATTTATCGGTTTTAAATTTAATTATGCCGGCCAACTGCGATATCATACATTTCCATATTAGCCCAATATTGCATTTTTTAACATATCTGATAATATTGACAGATATAAATAAAACTAATCATGCCAATTACAAAATCCGCGAAAAAGGCCCTGCGCCAGTCCATAAAGAGGAAGAAACAGAATGTAAAAAGAAAAGACGATTTCAAAAAAAAGATTAAAGAAATCCGGAAACTTTTATCTTCAAGTAAAAAACAAGAAGCCGAAAAGCTGGTCCCCGGCGCCTACAAGGCGCTGGACAAAGCCGGCAAGAGCGGAGTGATAAAGAAAAACGCCGCCGCCAGAAAAAAATCACGGCTGATGAAAGCAATTAAACTCTCAATATAAATCTCTCCAACCCGACGGCCAAATCGGCGGTACCATTTCTGTAATCATGATAAATCTGAACCAGCTCGCCTAAAAAACCGTCCAGCTCTTTCTCTTGGAATAAACCTGCGGCTCTTTTTGCCTTAGCCAAAACAAAAGGATGCAATTTTCGTCCCCCCCCTCTTTTAATCAAGCCCAAAACCTTCATCTGCCACAAAATCTTCCAAAAAACCTCCTCGCACGGTCCGCCTTTCATAATTATCCGTTGGTACAAAAACCAGGCCTCTTGTTTTTTTCTCAAAGCAACCAAATCCGCTACTTTAAACAACTCTTCGTCTTCCTTCTTCTTTTTAAAATCGGGTCTTGCCGCGGAATCAAATTTTTTCACTTCCGCGTATTTCTTAATCTTTTTCAAAAAATCGTCTTTTATTTTTTCTTCCCAAAAAACAAAAACATTCCCGGAAGAACCAAGTATTTCCAAATTTGAAAGTATGTAATCGGCGGCGGCAAAATTCTGAAATAATCGCTTGGCCACCACAAGATTTTTATTCAAAAACAAGCTATCTGTTTTTAACAATCCGTTAAAAACCGACTCGGAAAAAGATTCCTCGTCCAAACGATGCAAAGAAAAAAAATTTTTGCCTTTCAAAAACCGAGCCATGAGTCTTTCCAAAAATTCATGGCTTTTATCTTTATCCGTACCGTATATCAAAAAAATCATAAATAATTTTTTCTGACGGCATCCCTCACTTTTTGCACTATTTCAGCCGGGGTAAAATTGGCCTTTATAAGATAATCAACAGCGCCGGCGGCCATGGCGCGATCCTGATCTTCTTTTTGGCCAAGATTGCTCAAAACAATAACCGGAATATCGCCCAAATTTGGATCTTTTTTAATCATTTCCAAAAATCCGAAACCGTCAATCCCGGGTAAAATTAAATCAAGCAAAATAAGATGAGGTCTTTCTTTTTTTATAAGCTGCAGAGCTATCTGCGCGTCAATTGCTTCAAAAACCTTAAAACCTTCGGACGCCAACTTATGTGAAATAACCTTCCTTAAAAATTCATCATCCTCCACTATTAAAACGGAAGTACCGCCCCCGGAAAAGATTTTATTCTTTTTTTCCATATAATAATTCTAATACAAAAAATCTAAAAAATCTACAACTTTTTTATGGGAATCGTGAAATAAAAGGCCGTTCCTTCTCCTTCTTTTGATTCAAACCAAATCTTTCCGCCGTGACTTTCCACAATATTTCTCGCCAGATAAAGTCCTAGACCGGTGCCTTCCGTTTGCATCCTGATCGCGTTGTCTCCACGGAAGAATTTACTAAAAATTCTTTTTTGCTGCTGTTGGGGAATGCCCACCCCGGTATCTTTTATGGCGACCTTTACAGCATTTCCTTCAATGCTAGAAGTGATTCTCACCCGTCCTCTGACAGGAGTGTAATCTATGGCATTTTTTATTAAATTAGCGATGGCCATTTGTAATTTGAGGGAATCAAATTGCGCAATCAAGGGAACATCAGGAATATTACACTTAAGTTCAATCTTTTTCATATCGGCCTGTTGTTGGAAAGAATCAACGGTCTCTCGTAAAAACTCGTTAAAATTTTGCTGGGTAAACTCAATTCCAAATTTTCCTTCTTCAATACGAGCAACGTCAAGAAGATCATTGACCAAATCTATCATTCTTTCATTGATTTCATATCCCTTGGTCGCGAATTCGGACTGTTTGCTGGTCAAGGGGCCGAAATCGCCGTCTAACAGCATTTTTAAAATCCACTTGGTTGCTGAAAGCGGCGTGCGCAATTGGTGAGCAGCGATGGAAATGAACTCGGTTTTCGTGCGGGCAATTTGTTTCTCCCGACTAACATCATGCAGAATGGCCATCAGACCGATTATTTCTTTTCCTTGAATTACTGAAGTGACGGTTACCTCAAAAAATTGGCCGGTCGGCTCTTTAAGATTCAGGTCATATTTTTGGCCTGTCCATTTTGCCGGCCGATCGATTAATTGAGAAAATTTGGATAAAACGGGGAATTGAGGATTTTCTTTTATTTTTCGTCCTTGTAACTGTCTTTCTTTTAAACCTAATATCTCTTCGGCTCGAGGATTAACCAAGGTGACTTTTTTATCCTCATCAAAAACAATCAGTCCGTCGGTTAAACTAATAAAGACGGCTCTAGTTTTGTTTTCCTCGGCCGCGATTTTTCTTCTGGCCTCTTCGACGTCTTCCAGCATATTGGTTAGAGCTTCTCGCAGTTCTTCCAATTCTTTAGTCCTTTTTTGTAATACTTCAAGCTCTTTTTCTCTTTTTTCTCTAGTTTCATTCAACACAAAGTCCCTTCTGATTAACATCTTGGCAACCCGATCCATTTCTTGAAGTTCCTTTTCTCTTTTTTGACTAATTTCTGAACGCTCCATAATTATTGTCTTGTGCTTTATTTTTCTTTTTTGTAGCTGCTTTTTTATCAAAACTCTTTTTTACTATCCAAAACCCTTAAGCGATTGGGCTTAATCTTTAAACTTTTATTCTAATCTTTCTTTCTTAGTATTTTTATCCCAGAACCATCAAAGCCATGGTCTCGTTGTGCCAGACCGAAAAACATTCCGGCCCTAAAATTCCTGCCATGGGAGCTAGTTCTCCGTAAGTGTAAAAACCAATTAAAGGAACTTCTTTCCCCAGAACTTCTTGAATAACCGCAATCTCTTCTTCTTTTCTTGCTCCCAAGAGCTTACTTCGAGCCATGCAGTTAAAAACAAAAACCACTTTTGGCTTTATTCCTTTGAGTTGAGATAGGGCGTTTTCCGCCGCCTCTTTAGCCGCCTGAATAGCTTTGTCCGGATCGCCCAACATTAATCTAATTTCTGAACCTTCGGGAATTTCTGCTGCACAAGTAATCACTCCCTTCTCATCGGCAATAACCACATCTCTAATTAACAATTCCGAACTTCCTTCAACACTCATTCCTAAAGGGTAAGTATAGGCCATTCTGGCGATCGGTTTTTTAATTAATTCTTCGACCTTTTTGCCAAAGTAGTCTTCATAAATAGAAAGCGCCGGCCGATTGTTTATCTCAATCAGCTTTGCTCCTTCGGCTTTGGTAACTTTCATGGGTAAACCAACCGGTTCCCAGCCGTGCCGCACTCCTACCCCAAAAGAGAACTTCCCGGAAAGGCCGAGTCCGATCACGGCACCAGTCAAAACCCGGTCATTGTAGTACTGGTAAGTCTTTTTAAAAAGAAAGTCGTCTCCGGCCGCGCCCCCCATAATTGGAAAGTTTTTGCCAAACACTTCCTGAATCCCCCTGGGAATTGCCGCTCCATTTTCCGCTAAACCTTCGGTAATGGCCATAAACAAAGCGGTCTCTCTCTCGGCTTTTTTCTCAATCTCTTTAGCCGCCATTACTCCGGCTTTATGAGAATCTTTATCAGCTCCGGTTCCTAGTCCAATTGTAAAATCAATAGTATCTGAACTAAGAGCCATCACTGCCACGTGTTTTGAAACCGGACCCTCGCCGGTAATCTCCCCGGAATCTGAACATCCCACCAGGGGAATTTCTTTGGAAATTGACCTTACTCCGGCAAGCATTTCTTGTTGGTTATAACCAACCGTAGAAAAGACGATTATTAAATCGGCCTTGTGGTCAAGTTGAGCAAGAGCTTGCCGGCAGGCTTCGGCCCCGGCTTTGGTTCCGTCTAGATTGTTGCTTTTTCCTGTTGTCGCTTTTATCATAATTTGAAATTATTTTTAATTTATAATTTATTTTTTGTCGACCTTTGGTATGGATTAGGATAAGATTAAATTTTAATTCTTTCCATATCAACCCAGTTTTGACCTGCCAAAACATCAACCAAAAGCGGCACATCCAGATATTTATCGCTTTCC
>PEZL01000025.1 GCA_002774055.1 Candidatus Tagabacteria bacterium CG09_land_8_20_14_0_10_41_14
TTCTAAAATTTTTTCTGTACCGTCACTTGAACCGTCATCAACTACAATAATCTCTTTTTGGTAATCTAAAGCAGGAGCTGAAATCGCGCGTTTTATAATTTCTCTAACGGTTCCCTTTTCATTAAAAACCGGAATAATAATGCTTAATTTCTTCATAAATTTCTTGGGCTTTTTCATATTCTTTATTTTCCAAATAAATGTTTATCAGGGCATTGTATGAAAAAATAAATTTTGGGTCGAGCTTAATAGCAGTATTAAAATTTTCTATGGCTAAATCTTTTTTGCCTATTTCTTGATAAGTGTTAGCTAAATTATGATAAGCAACCGGATTAGCAGGGTCAAGGCTAATTGCTCTTTGGTACATTTTTTCTGCCTGCTCATAATCACTTTTATCATTATAAGCCATACCGAGATTGTTGATAATCCGGTAACTATTCGGCGCGTATTGTAAGGTTTGATTGTAAAAAGTAATAGGGTCGGTCCAGTCTTTGTTTCTATCTATTGTAAGGATGGACAAGAAAATTAAGAAAGCGATTAAAATTCCTATTAAAATTTTTTGAAGATTATATTTTTTTGCTAAAAGTATTCCCACCCAAATTAAAAGTAAAAAGATACCAATTAAGGGGAGATACAGCCAATGTTCGTAAAGTAAGCCGGAAATTGGGATAAGAAGATTTGAAGTTGGAGCTAAACCAATAAAAAACCATAAAACTCCAAAACTTAAGACTGGGAATCGTTTGAATTGGCTAAGAGCTAAAGCCAGCAACCCTAAAAAAATAAAACCGCCAGAAATTACCGATGGCGAAAATAAAGAAGTTGCTATTTCCACACCCCGTTCCATATGAAGATTAAAAGGCCAGAAAAGAAGTCCGAAATAAACAGTCAAAATTCGGAAAAAAGTAAAGAGGCGAATGTGAAAGTTTGAAGTGAATATATTTTCTTCATCATAAAGATTGAAAGTGTTTTTGAAATTAAGAATGGTGGCTCTCAACAAAATATAGAAACTGGCTAAAACCAAAAAAGGCCAAATTGCTTTTCCAATTTTTTTCAGTTTGTCTTTAAAAGAAAGTTTTTCATTCTGACTCAAAAAGAAAAAATCAACAATAAAAATGAGAGCTGGCATAACAATAGCAGTTTCTTTAGACATTAAGGCTATGATATACATTAGAAGCGATAAGAAATAAGGCGCGCTTTGTAGCGGTGTTTTTTTAGAGATGCGAAATTTGAGGTAAAAAAGAATTCCTAAAAACATAAAAAATACTGAAAGAGAATCTCCCAATCCCGAAACATAAGTGACGGCTTCAGTCTGAAGCGGATGAACTAAAAATACTAAAGCTGTAAAAATCGCTAACCAGCGGTTTTTGAAAATATACAAGAGAATAAAAAATAAAAGAATAGCATCAGTAATGTGAAATGAAGTATTAACAAAATGATATCCAGGTGCCCAATCTTTCCAAAGATGCCATTCTAAAGAAAAAGCCGTAAGCAGTATTGGCCGCCAATAATTACTTAAAAGACCCACTCCGGCAATAAGGTTTTCAGAAAAATATTTTGGAAAATATTGCCAATTTTGGATAAATTGATTTTTGAGAATACCATCATCGTCATCCCAAAACATCTGATTTGGAAAGCTATTGGCATATAAAACAAAACCTACTACAACAAGTAATAAAATAACGAGATAGTTGCCAAAAGGCTTTTTTAATAAATACATTTTGTGCCTCGGGGGAGAGTCGAACTCCCATGGACTAGGTCCACACGATTTTGAGTCGTGCGCGTCTGCCAGTTCCGCCACCGAGGCCTGTCTGCCGGCAGGCAGGCATATTTATATATTAAAGATTTGCATTCTTAAATCAAGTGCGTTATAATTACTAATGAGGGAAAAATGAGAATAAAATTATCATTTTGACCGAACGACGTAATTATATCAAGCAAAGCGAAGATATAATTTTAATCAATGGGAACACAAGATTTACCAAGGATAAGAAAAGAAAGCGGAGTTTTTTGGGTTGAGTTAGACAAGATTAAACCCAATACGATGCAGCCGCGCCGTATTTTTGACGACACACGCTTGGGGGAGCTGGCTGAATCTATACGCCAGTACGGCGTTTTGCAGCCGCTTGTGGTTATAAGGCAGGAAAAAGAAATTCCTGACGGTACCACCGTTGAGTATGAAATTATTGCCGGTGAAAGAAGGTGGCGGGCATCCAGATTGGCCGGTTTGAATCAGGTGCCGGTTATTATACGAGAAGACCCGAGCGAAAAAGTTAAATTGGAACTTGCCCTTATAGAAAATCTCCAGCGTGAGGATTTGAGCGCCATGGAGCGCGCGGGCGCGTTTAAGCAATTGGTAAACGATTTCAAAATGAGGCATCATGAAATCGGCAGCCGCGTGGGAAAAAGCAGGGAATACGTTTCAAACACAATTCGTCTTTTGACATTACCGGAAGAAATTCAGATGGGTTTAAAAGAAGGATTGATTAACGAAGGTCATACTAGGCCTCTTTTAAGTTTAACTAATTCTCCTGAAGCGCAAATTAATTTATATAAAGAAATTATTTACAGGAAGATGAATGTAAGGGATGCTGAAGCCGCCTCCAGGAGATTGATGAAAGAGCGTTCCTCGGCGCGGAGCAGGCAGGGAATAGAAGATCCGGAAACACAAAAATTACAGCAGCAACTTTCTGATGTTTTAGGCACGCGCGTATCGGTTGAGCCCAGGGGTAAGGGTAAGAGGGTTTCTATTGAATTTTTTTCCGATGAAGATCTGATGGGGTTTTTGTCTAAGATGGGCGTTGGTCTTGCGGCAGATAACGCGAACATGGCATCTGATAATGTGCCGGAAGAAGAACAAGAATTTGGTATTTAATTTATTTTTGTTCGTACTTCCTCTATGCCTTTTATGGTTTTTAGTTGTGTTGCAATTTTGTTAACCTGCTCTTTATTTTTTGGAGAAAACGCAACAGAAACAATCGCGTATTCATTGTTTGAATTTTCTTTTTCTTTGCTGTGAAGACTTTTTATGTTTATGCGAAACTTGGAAAAAACGAAAGAAATATCTTTAAGCATTCCTATTCTGTCTTTCACAATAAGTGTTAATTCGGCGCGCAGTTCTTTTTGAGGTTTTCTCAGTTTGGGCATCAGCTCTTGTCTTTTTAGCGCAGAGCGTATCTGGTTTTTTGCTAACGATGTTTTAATAGATTCTAACATTTTTAAATTGGGCTTTTTGTTTTTTTGCGTCAAAATTTCCACCATGTCACCGGAGGCCAATTCGTATGAGAGTGGCACAATACTATTGTTTACTTTTGCCCCCACAATGGAGTTTCCAATGTCCGAATGGACATGGTAGGCGAAATCTATCGGCGTAGAACCTTCAGGTAAATCTATGATATCTCCCTTGGGCGTTAATACAAATACTCGGTCTTTGAAGAAGTCTATTTTGAGCGATTCCAAAAACTTTTCTCCGCTAATGTCTTTATTAAATTTTTTATGCCAGTCTTGCAATTGTTTAATCCAGGTAAATTTTTTGTGCGGCATCTGCGTTTCTCTTGGAGATTTGGGTTTACCTGCGATTTCCCACGCCCAGTGCGCGGCGATTCCTTGTTCCGCCTCTTCGTGCATTTTTGGTGTGCGTATTTGAAATTCGGTGATTTTTTTGTCAATGCAAAATACCGTTGTGTGTAAACTTTTGTAACCGTTTTGTTTCGGCAGGGCGATATAATCCTTTATGCGTCCCGGCAGCGGTTTCCAGAGTTTGTGTATTACACCCAAGGTGGCATAGCAACTTTCCACGGAATCTACAATGATTCTTACCGCGGTAAGGTCGTAGATTGTATACCAGTCCATGTTGTTTCTCAGAAGCTTTTTCCAGAGGCTGTAATAATGTTTGGCGCGATGGGTGATGGTTCTTACCGGAATTTTTTCTTTTTCAAGTTCTTTTTTAATGGCGGGAATTACTTTTTTTGTTAAATATTTTTTTCTTTGCGGAATTTTTTCTCGCGTTTCTTTTATAATCCATTCGTATTCTTTCGGGTGGGCGTATTTAAATGCCTCGTCTTCCAGTTGCAGTTTTAGGTCGCCCATTCCAAGCCTGTCGGCTACCGGCGCGTAAATGTCCAGGGTTTCCTGCCCGATTCTTTTTTGTTTTTCTTCCGAGAACGTGGAGAGTGTCTCAAGATTATGCAGGCGGTCAAGCAGTTTGATGATTATTACTCGTATATCCTGAGCCATCGCCATGAACATTTTCCTGGTGGATTCGGCGGCGCGCTCCACGCCGCGATATTCAATTTTGCTTACCTTGCTTAGTCCTTTTACCAAAAAAGCAATTTCGTGGCCGAACTTTTTTTGGATTGTTTTGATGTCTGTTTTTTCTGATTCAATGGTGTCATGCAGCATGGCGGCCGCAATGGTTGTCGTGCCAAGATTTAGATTGGCTGCTTTTAATGAAACAATGGCCGGGTGAGTGATGTATGCCTCGCCTGTTTGTCTTTTTTCGTCTTTGTGGATTTCCGCGGCAAAGATAAAGGCCTTTTCTAATAAATTGAGTTCACGCTCCGAATATTTAGGCGGCAATTTGTTTTTATATTCCTCCCAGTTCATGTTGATTATTTTTTATTTTTTGCATACTCGTAGGTTTTGTGGGTTTTTGCCAGGTCGCGAATTTGCATTTCGGCCACTTTGAACAGCCGTAAAACAGTTTGCCCCGTTTGGTTTTTCGTTCAACCACGCTGCCCTCTTCGCACAGGGGGCATTTTACGCCTAAGTCTTTCGGCGGCAGCGGCTTGGTGTTTTTGCATTCGGGGAAACCCGAACAGGCCATAAAGCGGCCGAACCTTCCATATTTGATTATCATTGGTTTGCCGCAAACTTCGCAAATTTCATCCGTTTCTTCGGTTAAATCTTTTTTTTCAACTGTTTCGTATTTTTCTAGCAGGTTTCTTTCAAAGGGTTCGTAAAAATTACGAATGAGCGGAACATATTCTTTTTTCCCTTCGGCGATTTCATCCAGTTCGTTTTCCAGCTTGGCAGTAAATTTGATGTCCACAATTTTTGGGAAATGTTTTACCAGTATTTCGTTTACCATATTGCCCATTTCTGTGGGGATAAATCTTTTGCTGCCATCTCTTTCTACATAGTTTCTGGCCGTTAGTGTGGAAATTATTTGGGTATATGTGGACGGTCGGCCAATACCTTCTTTTTCCAGCGTTTTAACCAATGAAGCGTCGTTGTATCTTGCTGGTGGTTGTGTTTGGTGTTTTTCTTCTTTAATTTCTTTTGCGGAAACGGAATCATTTTTTGAAACAGGCGGCAGGATATTTTCGCTGAATTTGGATTCGTATATTTTTAAAAAGCCGTCAAATTTTAATACAGAGCCTTTTGTTTGGAAAGTGTAATTGTTTTTATCGTGGGATGCTTTTGTTTCAATCGCTGTATCGTCAAAAATCGCGTTGGGCATTTGAGTGGCAATAAATCTTTGCCATATCAGTTGATACAATTTATGCTGTTCCGGTGTTAATCCTTTTTTTATTATTTCGGGAGAGTTGTCGGGGTTTGTTGGCCGAACGGCTTCATGCGCTTCTTGCGCCCCCTTGCTTTTGGTTTTATAGCGTCTTGGCGAGGGAAGCGAATATTTTTTCCCTAGATTTTTTTCTAAATATTCCGAGGCTTTTTTTAACGCGCCTTCGGCGATATTTAAAGAATCCGTTCTCATGTAGGTTATGCGGCCGGTTTCGTATAATTGTTGGGCGATAATCATTGTTTTTTTGGAAGAGAATTTCAATTTTTGCCAGGCGGATTGCTGTAATGTGCTGGTGGTGAAAGGCGGCCGTGGATTTTGTTCTCTGCCCTTTTTTTCTATTGACTCTATTCGCCAATCGCTTTGTTTTAATTCTCTTAGTATTTCGTCTACCTTTATTTTTTCTGTTAGGCCGGGTTTTGGGATAATCTCTTCGTTTATTTTGCTCATCTCGGCCGGCCATTCATTTTTTTTCTCGTTTTCCAAAATTGCGTGAACCGTCCAATAATCTTGCGGTTTAAATTTTTTAATTTCTTCCTCGCGTTCCGCCACAAGGCGAAGCGCAACGGATTGTACTCTTCCGGCGGACAACCCCCGTCTTAATTTCTTCCACAAAAACGGAGAAAGTTTGTATCCCACCAATCGGTCCAAGACTCGGCGGGCCTGCTGAGCGTTTACCAGATCCATGTCAATTTGTCTTGGGTTTTTTAAGGCTTCTTCAATCGCGGATTCGGTGATTTCATGAAAAACTATTCTTTCAACCGATAATTTCGAATTTTTAAGGCCCAGAGCCTGAGTAAGGTGCCATGCGATGGCTTCTCCTTCGCGGTCTTCGTCTGTTGCCAGGATAACTTTTTCGGCTTTTTGCGCGATTTTTTTTAGTTGGGTTACGTTTTTCTGCGCCTTTTTGGGTATTACATATCTTGGTTCAAAATCATGTTCAATATCTACTCCAAGTTCACCCTTGGGTAAATCTCTCATATGCCCATAACTGGATTCCACGTCAAAATCGCGTCCCAAAAATTTTGAGATTGTTTTTGCTTTTGTCGGTGATTCTACGATAATCAAGCGCATGTTCTGCAAATTTTTCCGTCTATTTCTTTGATAATACCTTTTATTTCCATTTTGATTAAGAGCGGATTAATTTCGTAAGGCGGCAGTTTTGTTTTTCTTATAATCTCATCTCGTTCCATCGGTTCGCGAAGAAGAAAAATTATTTTTTCTTCTTCCGCAGAGAGATTTTGCGTTGTTTCAGTTTTCGTCTGTTCTATTCCGAACGCGCGCAGAATATCGTTTGTTTCCGTTACCGGAATCGCGCCCATTTTTAGGAGAAGGTTGACCCCTTTTGAATTAGCGGAGAAAACCGACCCGGGTACGGCAAAAACATCTCTGTTGTAGTCCAGGGACAAAAAAGCCGTTATCAGAGAACCGCTTCGTTCGGGCGCTTCCACCACCAGTGTTCCTTGGCATAATCCTGCCACGATTCTGTTTCTTTGAGGAAATGTGTAAAGCGCGGCTTTCATTGAAAAATGATATTCAGAGATTACCGCGCCGTTGTTTTCAATAATTTCTTTGTACAATTTTATGTTTCTTGGCGGGAAAAGAACGTTTTCATCCAGACCGTTTCCCAAAACCGCGAGGGTTGGGATGTTGTTCTTCAATGCCGTTTCGTGCGCGATAGAATCAATTCCGCTTGCCAACCCGCTTATAATGGCGAAATTGTGTTCTTTAAGCCCGCCCACTATTCTTTCGCAGACCTCTTTGCCATAAGACGAAAATCTTCTCGGGCCCACCACCGCCAGATAATTTTTGTTTTCAAGAGGGAGCGTTCCTTTTACATATAAAATTTCCGGCGGCGTGTCAATTTCACGCAGCAAAAGCGGAAGTTCGTTTTTTAATAAAACTTTTATTTTTTGTTTTTCCAGTTTTTCAAATTCTTTCTCCGGATTTATGTTTGGCCTGAATTCCTCGAGAATCCGCTTGTCGGCGGCCGTTTTTAGCGCTGAAAGAGAGGAGTGCCACGCTTTTTTAAAACTGCCGAATTGTTCTTTAAATTTCTTAAGCGCCACCGCGTCAATTTGAAGCGATTGGTTTAACGCGTTTGCAAAAATATGTTCTTCGGTTGTTTCCGCCATAAATTCCAGTATACATATTTTAAGAAACTTGGCAAAACCGACTACGAAAAATTAACTCGTAAGAGTTTTGAGAAACGAAAAATAGATTTTTGAAAACTAAATAAAGAAAACCGAGATAGATTAGAGCTCTAAAAATTCCTGATTCGAGATTTTGAGTTGTTGAATAATTTTCTTTATGATGGGTAAACCAATATCTTTTCTATGGGGATTGGGGATAAAAATTTTTTCGCTTTCCCGTTTCATATATTCATGTCGGTTAGCGGGATAAGGACCAGAAAAGCCGAGATTTTTGAGTTTCTTTATTAAAATTCGGCGAGGAAGCGGAAAAAGTTTAGGTATATATTTTAACAGGCAACTTTTTAAAACCTGGCAAAGAATGCCTTTCTTGAAGACTAACTAAAATATAATCTTCAATAACCTCAGATAATTTTTCCCTTACTTCTTCAACGGTATCTGCTTGTGCGTAAGCACCGGGTAAATCGCTTATACTAGCGCACCAACTCTTGGTTTTTTCATCGTATTCATATTCCGCTTTGCGCAAACGTTTTTCTATGTATTGGGCAATGTATAATTTCATATATTTTATTTTATTTGTTTTAAAATTTATGTCAAGGATTTGTATAATATCATCTTTTTATAATGATTGAGGTTCAACCTCGCTCATTTCACTCATTTTTATCCCGACGACCGAATAGATTTTGCGAAGAATAGGATTTTTTGATATTATAAAATTATGGTTCGCTAAACCCACTATAACATGCTGGATATAAAGTTTATAAGAGAAAATAAAAATCTTGTCCGTGATGCCGCTAGAAAGAAGCACATTGACTTTAATGTGGATCGGCTTTTGGATTTGGATGATATTCGCCGGGGCCTTATTCAGGAGGTGGATTCTTTAAGGGCGGAGCAGAATGTTGAGTCGGAAAGAATTGCGAAAATGAAGGATGAAAGCAAGCGGGAATCGTTGATTGCGGAGATGAGAGAGTTAAAGGACAAGCTTTCCAAAAAAGAAGAAGAATTAAAAAAGGCAAATGAAAAATGGCAGGATTTAATGTTACAGGTGCCGAATATCCCCGATCTATCGGTTCCTGAAGGAGAAGACGATTTAGATAATAAAGAAATAAGAAAATGGGGAGAGTTGCCTAAATTTGGCTTTAATCCAAAAGATCATATTGAGCTAATGAAAAACTTGGATTTGGCGGATTTTGAAAGGGGCGTAAGGGTATCCGGTTTTCGCGGTTATTTTTTGAAAAATGAGGCCGTTTTGCTGTCGCTGGCAATTTGGCAATTGGCGATGGATCAAATGCTGGAAGCGGGGTTTATTCCGTTTATTGCTCCGTCTTTGGTTAAAGAAGGAAGCTTTATGGGTACGGGGTGGCTGCCTCAGGGAAAAGATGAGGTTTACAAAACACAAGATGATTTGTATCTTTCTGGAACGGCCGAAGTACCAATAATGGGTTATCACGCGGGCGAGATTTTGGAAGAAGAAGATTTACCTAAAAAATATTTTGCTTTTTCTCCCTGTTACAGAAGAGAGGCCGGAAGTTATGGTAAAGACACGAGAGGTCTTTATCGCCTGCATGAATTTATGAAAGTGGAACAAGTGGTGTTGTGTAGGGCAGACCATCAGGAATCAGTAAAATGGCATGAAGAAATTACGGAAAATTCGGAAAAATTGATGAAAAAGTTGGAAATTCCTTATCGGGTGGTATTAAACTGTGGAGGTGATTTGGGTTTAGGACAGGTTAAAAAATATGACATTGAAGGATGGATTGCTTCCCGCAAACGATATGGCGAAACCCACTCAGCTTCATATTTTCATGATTTTCAGGCAAGGCGGCTCAATATTCGTTATCGCGCGAAGGACGGCAAAATTCATTTTGTCCATACCTTAAACAACACTGTTATTGCCACTCCCCGCATTTTGATTTCTCTTTTGGAAAACAACCAGCAAAAAGACGGCTCTGTTTTAATACCTGAAGTTCTGCAAAAACATATAGGCAAAGAAAAAATCTCTAAAAAATAAAATGTCTCAAAAAGTTTTAGCCGCGAGCAGGCGCAATAAAGAGAAAAAGGCTTTTCTTAAAATTTCTCTTGTATTGCTTGGTTTTTTTGTGTTTTCCGTCTTGGTTTTGATTATACTTTTTTCTCTGGATTCTTTAAAAATTAAAACAATATCGGTTTTGGGAAACGAATCTTTGCCGACAGGCGCGCTTGAAAAAAAAATTGGGCAGTTTTTGAACGATAAAACTTTTGGCCTTTCTTTAAAAAATAGAATTTTTTATTTTCCGCGAAAAGCGATTGCCGCCGGTCTTCTTGCTGATTTTCCTCGCGTAAAATCGGTTGAAATAGAAAATGATTTTCCCTCGCGAATAGAAGTGCGAATAGAGGAGAGGTCCCCGGTGGCGCTTGTTTGCCGGAAAGAAAACAAACAGTGCCTTTATTTAGATGAAGGTGGTTTTATATTTGATGGCGCGCCCTATTTTTCTTCCGGCGTCTTTCTTAAGTTTTTTAGTGAAAATGATGATATTTTTCAGCCCGGTGAATTTTTATGCGATGGCGATATTTTTAAACAAATCTTTTTTTTGCAAAAACGCATTCAGGATTTTTTGCCAGTTGAGGAGATTTTTTTAACCCGGGACAATTTAGCCAAATTTTATACCGCGGAGGGTTTCCATTTTATTTTGAATATTTATGGTGATTTTGATGAAGTCTATAAAAATTTTTCCATTTTTTTTGAAGAGTTTTTGAAAACTAAAAAATTAAAAGATATTGAATACGTGGATTTGCGTTTCGGTAATAAAATATATTACAAATGATTAAACGGCAATATATATTGTGGTCTTTGTTGGTTTTGTTTTTGGGTTTTTCTCTTCCTCTGGCGGGTTTTTTGTTTGTGGAAAATCTTCTGCGTGTGTCGCGTTTCGCGGATGATGGCCCCTTTGTTTATGTTTCAGAAGGCGGCGCGGCTTCAATTGCCGTACCGATAAAACATATGCCTCTTTCTTTGTTGTTTGTCGGCGATATAATGCTTGGCCGCGGCGTGGAAGAATCTGTTATAAATAACGCCGGTGGAGATTTTTCTTTTTTGTTTGAAAAAGCGGATTTTATTAAAAAAGCTGATGTTGTTTTCGGTAATTTGGAAGGGCCTGTGGCAGACGCCGGCAATGATTTGGGAAGAATTTATTCTTTCAGATTTAAACCAGGCGCTTTTACCGCTTTGTTGTCCGCCGGCTTTGATGTTTTTTCCGTTGCCAATAATCACGCGGCTGATTGGGGAAAAGAGGCGTTTGAGCAGAATATTTTCAGATTAAAAAATGAAAATATATTGCCGGTTGGCGGGGGAGCGAATTTTGAAGACGCGGGCCGGGTGAAAATCATAAAAAAAAACGGCATTAAAACGGGATTTTTGGGTTTTTCCGACGTTGGGCCGGAATGGTTTGAGGCGGGTGAAAATACGGCGGGTATTTTGCTCGCCAGCCGGAATTATTTTTCTTTGTTGATAAAAAAGGCGGCCAAAGAATGTGATGTTTTGGTTGTGTCCTTGCATTTTGGAGAGGAATATGAAAAAAGCGCCAACAGCCGTCAAAAAATGTTAGCGCGATTGGCTGTTGATGATGGAGCCAAAATAGTGGTGGGGCATCATTCGCACGTGGCTCAAGAAGTAGAGGAATACAACGGCGGAATTATCGCGTATAGTCTGGGTAATTTTATTTTTGACCAAAATTTTTCAGAAGAAACAATGGAGGGCTTGGCCCTGGAAGTTTTTTGGGAAAATGGCAGGATTGCGGGGTTTGAAAAACATAAAATTAGAATTAATCAATTTTTCCAGCCCGAGCTGGTGAAATAAATTTACGTCTTGCGGTTACGTAAATTTTGAGTTTGTGGAATTTAGGTTAAAAGTTAAAATTTGTAGATAAAGATGGATTTACCGGCTCGAGCAACCGGCTTTTTGTTTTTTATCCAGGAATAATCATCGTTTTCCGCCGCTCCCT
>PEZL01000008.1 GCA_002774055.1 Candidatus Tagabacteria bacterium CG09_land_8_20_14_0_10_41_14
GATTTCGTTCAGGACAGACAGCCAAGCGTAAGAGATTTTATATCATTAGATAAAAACTATAGAATGGTTAGGCTTATTTTTGCTATTTTCCTTTTTATTATTCTTTGGGCCATCTTTTTATTAAGAGTGTCCGCGTGCGTTTTTGATATTGGCCCCGATTTTTATAATACATCTTCTTGGTCAGATAATTATACGGATAAACTTGTTATGTATAAAAAAGTTTGCAGAAATCCTATAAAATGGCTTGCTCCTATTGTAGGAACTTGGTTTTTGTATTCATCAATAAGAAATTTAAGGCGGAGAGAGGAAAAGGGGAAATTACATACTACGGAAAGTAATCACAGGGTAATTAAAAGATAACCTCATCAATGTCTATAAAGATTGATTCTTTCTTCTTTTTAACGTATTTCGGTTGATATGGAAGAAAAAATTAGACCAATTTATTTTGACGCCTCGCTTCAAAGACGCCAACAAGAGCTATACGAGACGATAAGGGGTATTAAGAAATAGTGAGTAGCGGAGTGGGGTAAATTTACTTATCCACACCCCCTCCTTGACAAGTTTTGACGAATGAATACAATGAAATTAATAAATCCTTGCTATTTGCTTCGGCTATAGTAAGCAACGAGAGCCCTTCGGGGCTCTTGTTTTTTGTCTAAAATTTAGATACTTTTAAAGCAATATGAATGATAACCCAAAGCGTATAGCCGTTTTTATAGATAACAGCAATATTTTTCACTATATCTATGAAATAAGGAAATCTGATAGAAGTTGGGTGTGTCTTTATAATCCTCTTTTTCTTGGTCAAAAATTAGCTGGTAACAGGAATCTTGTGTATGTAGGATTTTACTGTGTTCGCCCGCCGTCGTATTTATTAAACGGTAACAAAGAAGAGAAAAAAAGACACAACACAACTCAAAGATACTACGGAGAAATTGAAAAATTAACAAATGTTTCAATTAAATATGGAGACTTAAAGGGGACGAGGGGACAACTTCAAGAAAAAAATTTAGATACTCAATTGGCAACAGATATGGTTACAATGGCTGCCTTGGATAAATATGATGTCGCTATTATTGCATCAAACGACGGAGATTATAAAAGTGCGATTGAAAGTATTAAGATTTTTAATAAAAAAGTTGAAAATTTGTTTTTTAGAGGTAGTTTATCTGGGGCAATAGATGGGAGATGTGATGTTAAAAGAAGAGCTCGTCGTTCTTTTTTTGTAAAAATGGACGGGTTGGATGACTCAAATAGCGTTTAGCATTTTAAATTCTCTCAAATTTGGCACATAGATATACTCTTTCTGTCGTTGTATAATGGTTCTAACGTCGTCCACGATGGCCAGCCAACAAGGATAAGATTGAAAGGAGGAATGTACCTTGAAAAAAGAAATATTGATTGAAAGGTTTAAAAATAACCCGTTATTGCAGCCAAACCCGAACAGCATTTGGATGAACAAAAATGTATTTAACTGCGGGGTTATAATTGATGACGACGGCTTATACAAAATGCTCTTTCGAGCCGCATGGACCGAAGATCAATCAATGTCTGATTGCGGACTAGCTTTAAGCATTGAGGGAACAAAATGGTACGTGTTAGATAAACCGGTTTTAAAATGCGGGATGAACGATCATTGCACCAGGGGGATTGAAGACCCGCGAATTGTTAAATGGATTGATGGGTGGAAATATATTTTTACAACTGCTTGTTCACCTGCGGGCTGTAGAGTGGGTATTTGGAGGACAAAGAATTTTTTCGAGTACGAGTGGATCGGCATTCCATTTAATCAAGAGGATAAAAACGCCTCAATCTTCCCGGAACCAATCGGGGCTTGGGCTTATCTGCTACATCGCAAGGCGCCGCACATTTGGATCTCGCGGACAAAAGATTTAACCCTAAGAAGCGGGTGGCAGGATAGTCAAATCTTGGTAGAAAAAGATGAATTCTATCGCAGTCCCAATACAGAAAATCTTCCGGCTAAAATAGGCATTGCCGGACCACCAGTAAAAACTCCTAAGGGCTGGCTGGTTATTATTCACGCCATTCATGATCAAGGCGAAAATATGTTCAATCGCGTTTATAGTCTTGGTTTTATGGTTTTAAATCTAAACAATCCTGTTAAAGTTGAATATATTTATCCATCTCCCATACTTTGGCCAACAGAAAAGTACGAGATTATCGGCGCAGTGCCGGTAGTATGTTTCAGTAATGCTGTTGTTGATCCTGGCGGCGATTCTCTTTACATCTACTGGGGAGGAGCTGATACGGTCATCTGCGGAGGGAGATTAATGAAAAAAGATTTGCCAATGTGTTATTAAGAATGAATTTTGTCTAGAGCTTACTTCTAAATTGAGAGGTAAGCTTTTTTCTTTCTTTCAAATAAAAAAAATTCTACGCCTTCAGATACCTGCGCGTGGCTATCCAGCTGGAGGCGGCACCCAAGAATCCGCCCACCAAAAGCAAAATTATAAAAATCTGGAAAAAATTAGACACGTAATATTCAAACAGGTTAAGTCCGCCAAAAAATCTCGCAGACATTGGCCCTAACCAAAGAGTCAAAAAATAAAACAAACCCATGGAAACCGCTGAAGCCACAATGCCGTATAAAACCCCTTCCACCATAAAAGGGCTGCGGATATAGTTATTGGAGGCGCCAACCAATCTCATCACGCTTATCTCATCCCTGTTACTGTAAATAGCCAAACGAATCGTGTTAAACGTAACGAGCAAAGCGATAAACACCAGCACTAAACTTATGCCGGTACTCAGTTTTCTTGAAACCTGTAAAATGTTTGCCAGCCGGTCTATTACCACCTCGTTTTCCCTGTAATTTATTTTATCAATTGAAGTAAAAACCCCGGCCTCCAAAAAACGGGCAATGCTTTCATATTGGGAGGGATTCTTCGCGCGAATATTCAAACTGGCGCCAAGCGGATTTTCTTCCAGTTCCGCCAAAGACTGCACAATAAGATTATTTCCCGTATGCCTTTCCCGAAAATCCGCCAAAGCCTTTTCACGAGAAACAAACTCCGTGCCTTTAACTTCATCCAATTTTTCCAAAGAGCCCTGGAGCGAAAACATTTCAATTTCCTCGGCGTTTGTTTTAAAATACACGGTAATATCCACCTTATCCTGCAGCTGGTCCAAGACCGTCGAAAGTATGGCCTTGCCGAAAAACAAAGAGCCGATAACACTAAGTGTTACTACCATTATTAAAATGGTCGCCAAAGACACCCAGCCGTTTCGCCAAAAATTAATAAGGCCTGCTTTTATTATTCTTTTGATGTTTGTTATAAACATATTCGCATCATATGACATACTTACCTCTTTTATCATCTCTCACAACCCGTCCCTTTTCAAGAGTTATAACCCTTTTATCAAGCAAATTGATAACATCTTTATTGTGCGTGGTTAAAATCACCGTGGCGCCGAGCTCATGAATTTTTTTGATAAGTTCCATTATTTCCCGAATATTCAGAGGATCCAAATTTCCGGTCGGCTCATCAGCTAATATCACATCAGGCCTGTTTACAATCGCCCTGGCAATGGCCACTCTTTGCCTTTCCCCGCCGGAAAGCTCACTGGGAAAATGGAAACTTTTGTCCACCAAATCCACTACCTCCAACACCTGCGGCACATCCTCGCGAATTTCTTCTTCTGTCCGGCCTGACGCCTGCATGGCAAAAGCGATATTTTCATAAGCCGTTTTTGTCGGAAGCAATCTGAAATCCTGAAACACCACGCCTATTCTTTTTCTCACCCTGTGAAGTTCCTGTCTGCGAAGAGAATGGACATCCACTGAATCAAGAAAAATTTTTCCGGAAGTAGGAATTTCCTCCGCCAAAAGCAATTTCAGCAAAGTAGTTTTACCGGCGCCGGACTGACCAACAATGGAAACGAATTCGCCTTTATCTACGATAAAACTGACGTCTTCCAAAGCGGTGGACGTAGGTGAATAAATTTTTGAAACTTTATCGAAATATATCATGCCAATTTGGCTCGCGAGCAACGCGAGCGATTCGCCAAATTGAGCACCTCGCCGTAGTTCGCCGCAGGCGGACAAAGGCGGGTAACTCTTTAAATATTCTTTTCTACTTCCACAAACTCCTCCAAATTACCCTCCAAAACACTTTCCACATTACTGGTCTCCACTTCGGTCCTGTGGTCTTTCACCATTTTATACGGGTGAAAAACGTAAGACCTAATTTGGCTGCCCCATTCCGGTTCTATTCTTTTTCCTTTCAACTTTTTCAGTTCTTCTTTTTTGTGTTCTTTGTAAATTTTAAACAATTTGGAACGCAAAAGTTCTTTTGCCCTCTCGCGATTCTGCGCCTGAGAGCGCTCTGTTTCCACATGCACCGAAATGCCGGTGGGAATATGTTTGATACGGACAGCAGTCTCTCTTTTATTTACATTCTGACCGCCCGGACCCGAAGAACGGCTGAAATCAACCTCAATATCCTCATCTCTTAATTCAATCTCCGGCTCTTCTACAAAACGCGGCAAAACTTCAACCAGCGCGAAAGATGTATGCCGCAATTTTTTGGGGGAAAAAGGAGAAATCCTGACCAGGCGATGCACACCGTTTTCTCCTTTTATTTCTCCATACACTTTCTTTCCACTCAATTCAAAAGTTATATTTTTCAAACCACCGGTATCGTTTCTGCTTTCATGAAAAATTTCTATACCCCATCCATTTTTCTCTGCGAATTTCTGATACATATCAAAAAGTATTCTTGCCCAATCTTCCGCGTCCTCTCCGCCAGCGCCGGCCTGGATGGTGACAACAGCATCGCCTTTATCATATTTATTTAAGGCGGAAAGTTTTTCCTTAATCTGGTTAATTTCCTTAAGCGCTGCCTGGGCATTCTCTTTATCTGCCCAAAAATCGGGTTTTTGCAATCTTTCTTCCAGCTGCTTTAATTTACTTTTATATTCTTCAATATTCATTTTATCTCAAAACCTTAAAAATTGGAATATTTCCATAAAGTTATTTTACCACAAAATAAAGCCCCGCACCTACTGAAGTAAGCGCGGGGATAGCGGCTATACAATTTTCAGTCCTGGCGGTAATAATGAAGGGGGGGGGACAATACTTGGCTTTCTTTAATGCTTTTTCGGTAATCATATACCGATACCTTAAAGCACCATTGTAGAGACTGACAAATCCCTTAACGCCGGTGTATTTGCAGTGGATGTGATGAAAAAAGGCCACAATTATTGCTTTCCCAAAGAGTGCAATATGTATGTGGCCTTATGCACTGGAAGACCCCGAGGTATTTGAAGTAATCAGAAGGCGAAGCAGCTCCCCCACCTATATGGATGACCCTCATACCACCAAACATATTGATTGCTGGTATTGGGAAAAAGAATGAAAGAATAAAAAGAAAAAGGTGACAAAACAGTCACCTTTTTTCATTTACCTCATTAAATATTCCTTGCCTCGCCTGCCATCACCTAAGCCCCCTGTCAGAATCGAACTGACGTATGCAGTTTACGATACTGCTGTTCTGCCACTGAACTAAGGAGGCTCAGGACATGGCGGGCGGGCGCCCCATTGAGTCCCGACGCTTCGATCGGGACATCAGGGCTGCCTCGGCATAATGAGTATATTTACGATTTCGCTCGAACTTATTTTATCAAAAATTCTGATTTTGGAAAGTACCGCGCCAAGCAGTTATACAAATTCCGCAACCAACATATTTATTTTTGCTTATTTTAAGCATATATAATTAAAAATTATTTTTGTTTCTTCCAATGATTTTATAGTAAATTTCACCCCTCTTCGCATATCAATGTTATTTTCATTTATTTTTCTGAAAAAATTTAAATATGCTTTCGACAGCGATAGCTCCTTCACTACAGGCAGTAATAATTTGCCGAAAATTATTAGAAGCTGTGGTAATGTCACCAGCGGCCCAAACTCCATTTTGACTGGTACTTTGGTCAGAACTCACTTCAATATAATTATTTTCATCCGTTTCCAAAAATAGTTGTTTTATCAATTCTTCCTGCGGCTTAGTGCCGATTTCTATAAACAACCCGTCAATTTTAATTTCCCTTTTTTCTTTATAAGGAATATCTAAAACAATTTTTTCTAATTTTTTGTCTCCTTTTAAACCAATGACATTGGTATTATAAATTACTTCTATTTTCTTGTTTTTTACCACTTGGTCAATCCATAAAACTTCGCCGCGCAACTTATCCTTTCGGTAAATTTGGTAAACTTTATCAGCTACTTCGGCTAAATAAAGCGAAGCTGTATTAGCGCTATCACTGCCTCCGACAACCGCAACCGTTTTGTCCCTATAAAACATAGCATCGCAAGTGGCGCAATAGGAAATTCCCTTGCCAAGAAATTTATTCTCATTCGGCAAATTAAGCAAACGATGCTTAGCGCCAATAACCAAAAGGAGAGTGTCTGCTAAGAATATTTTTTTGTTTTGAGTAATTACCCTAAATATTTTTCCTTTTCGGCTGATACTAACCGCTTTATCTATTATCAAAGTCGCGCCTAAGGACTCCGCATGTTTCTGCATTTTTCTGACTAATTCCGAGCCAAGAATCTCTTGTTCAGTAGGAAAATTACAAATTTTATGCGCTTCAAAAACTAATCCGCCTATGGCCTCGCCAATAACTAAATGGTCTACTCTATACCGAGAAGCGTAAATTGAGGCTGTTAACCCCGCAGGGCCAGCCCCGATAATTAACAAAGAATACTTTTTTTTCATTGCCATTAATTTAAATTTCCTCTTAGTTTCGCCGCTGTTAATATTCTTCTAATGGCAAGAATATAAGCTGCGGTTCTTAAATCTATTTTTTTATTATGTTCTTCGTATGTCTTAATCATTTTCCCCCATGAATTAATCATTCTTTGCTGTAACATTTTTTCCAGATATTCTTTCTCTAAAATATTTCCTGTCCTGTTTTGCGACCACTCAAAATAGCTCGCAATTACTCCTCCTGAATTAGCTAATACGTCTGGAATAACCGTTACCCCTTTATCAAGCAATATTTTATCTGCCTCATAATTTATGGGACCGTTAGCAATTTCAATAATATATTTTGCTTTAATTTTATCAGCATTATTTTCTGTAATTTGATTCTCTAAAGCTGCTAAAACCAACACCTCAACCGGCAGTTCCAATAAATTAGCATTAGTAATTTGTTTCATCTGTTTGTATTTGGATACCGAACCTTTTTCATTTTTTACCTTAATCACCTGATTAATATTTAAGCCATTTTTATTATAAATTCCGCCCTTGCTGTCACTAACGGCTGCTATTTTTAACCCGCTTTCATAAATCATACGAGAGATGTAAAGACCGGCGTTGCCAAATCCTTGAATGGCAATTTTAGAATTTTTTTTGTTTAATCCAAATTTTTTTATCATTTCTTTAAGGATAATAAAACCTCCTTTTGCCGTGGCATCATTACGCAAATCGCATCCTTGTAGTTCCAATGGTTTGCCAGTAATCATTCCCGGTTCATGATGCTTAACCTTTTTTTCATATTCGTCCAGCATCCAAGCCATTATTTGTGAATTAGTATAAACATCAGGAGCCGGTATATCCTTATCTTGGCCTAAATGCTTATAAAAAACATCTATAAACTTACGGCTAATTTTTTCTAATTCTTGAGGGGATGATTTTTTGGGATCAAATTTAATCCCGCCTTTAGCTCCTCCAAAAGGTAAGCCGGCCAATGAATTTTTAATCATCATCCAAAATGACAACGATTTTACCTCATCTTCGTTTACGCCTGGATTAAACCTTATACCTCCCTTGCCAGGACCTAAAACATCATTAAAAAGAATTCGCCAGGCCAATAGTTTTTTATTGCCGATTTTAATCCAAGCCCGATTAATTTTCTTAGCTTTCAACAGAAAAGACACTTCTTTATCTGTCAAACCTTCTATTTGTTTAATTTCCGCTAATTTTTTAATTATATTAGAAAATATTTTGTTTTTCATTAGTTATTTATGATTATTAATATTAAATTAAAATTTAAAGTTCTTTTTCTAACTCTTGTCGAATCATTTCTTTTGGCCTTAACCCGATAAATTCTTTAACTACTTTGCCATTTTTGAATAGTTTCATATTAGGAATACTTTGAATTTGATATTGAATAGCCAAAGATTGATGTTCAAGGATTTCAGTATTAAGTTTCCCTATTTTTAATTTACCTTTTAATTCCTCCGAAAGTTCATCTAACACAGGAGCCATCATTAAACAGGGCTGGCACCAAGGCGCCCAAAAATCCACCAAAACGGGAATTTTGGACTGCAGAACTTCTTCGTTAAAATTTTGACTCGTAATTTCAATTGTTTTTGACATAATTTTAGTTTATTAATTGCTATTTATTTTTAATTATCTCTTTTAGCAAAAATTCTATAGTTTTTCTTCTTTTTTTCTCTATAAGATTAATCAAGCCGTCTATTTGTCCTTTAACAATATGTAGGCGTTGACTTATTGTATTTTTTCTCATATATGTTTATTTTTTAATTTGTATATAAGTTTATATTATACCCCCAGAGGAATTTTTGATAAAATAAGTTCGAGCGAAATCGTAAATATGGAGCCTGAGGGGAGAATCGAACTCCCGGCCTCTTTCTTACCAAGAAAGCGTTCTGCCACTGAACTACCCAGGCAAGATGCTTATTATTCTATACAAATTTTTAAAAAAGTCTATTCCAACCCGAAAAAGTTAATGGCGTTTTTAGTGGTTTGCTCCGCCGCTTCTTCAAAAGAAACCCCACGTACCGCGGCGATTTTTTTAACCACCTCCTTCACATAAAGCGGCTCGTTGCGCTTTCCGCGATAAGGCGCCGGCGCCGCAAAAGGAGAATCCGTTTCCGCCATTATTTTATCAAACGGCATATTTTTTATGGTTTCGTCATAATTGTCGGAAAAGGTTATGGGTCCGTCAAAAGAAAGACTAAAACCCATCTCCAAATACTTCTGCGCCTGCTCCCACGTGCCGGAAAAAAAATGAATGTCGCCGCATAATCGTGAAGCATGAAGCTTAAAACTTGAAACAATATCTAACACTTCATCATGCGCGTCGCGGCAATGAATCATCAGGGGCTTACCAACTTCCAGGGCCAATTCAATTTGTTGTTTAAATATTTTTATTTGTTTGTTTCGGATTTTGGATTTCGGATTTCGTGCTTCTTGATTACGATAGTAATCAAGTCCACATTCACCTATCGCCACTACTTTCGGATGTCGAGCCAATTCCCGATATTTTTCCAAATCAAACTCTCCACCGGCCCTGTCTGTCGGATGCAAACCCACGGCCAGCCAAACACCGTCATATTTTTCCGCCAATTCAATGGATTTTTGAGAAGTTTCTAAATCAACACCGATGTTTATAAACCAAACACCGGCATCCAGAGTTCTTTTTATAACTTCATCACGGTCTTGATTAAAATCTGGAAAATCCAGATGACAATGAATATCTATTAATTTAGGCTCTTGCATATTCTCATATTCTTTTTCTTTCAATAACACCCTTACATTCTCAAGTTTGTAAGGATGTTGTTTCTATGGTCTTGTGTCATCACATAGCAGCTTTTTTACTTTTTTTCTGAATACGCCACCCGCTTGACGTATTCACACCGCACGGCTAGGGATCGTTGCGGCCGATTTATCACGCAGAATCCCATTCCTCGTGTGAAATATTTGCTTGGCGCAAAATTTCAGCAATAAGATTTTTTGATATATCGCGGCGATGCAGATATAGCATCCCCCTCTTTCAACTTAAACAAAACCCAATCTTCAAAGGCAGATTGAAGTTCCGCTCTGCAATCTTCAAGATTTTTTGCATTCGCCCATACGCCACTAAATCCCGGAATTTCTCCGAAGTAGCTGCCGTCTTTTAGGAATTTATATTTCGCTCTTTTCAATTGTTTTCTAATAAATTCACTTAACATATTCTCACTATATATCACAGCAACGAAAAAATCAATGCTTTGTATAACGCCACCCAATTTTGGACTCCGCAAGCAAATTAAAATTGAAAGAAGCCGGCTTTATTGATAGCCGCGAAGACGACCTGCCGGAGCTCGCCCAATATCTCCGCGCAAAATATCGGCTCTCCCCTTCAGCAATTCGCGATATAGAAATGTCAAAAGAGATTGTTGATAAGAAGTATGAGGGAGAAGACGCTAGGCGGTTAAGGTGAATAATTTTATGAATGAAGTCGAACCTGCCTACTACCTGCCGGCAGGCAGAGCAGGCAGGTATTCAGCAAACGCAAGGAGGAGGACACCCGTACAAGTATCACATAACTCGTCGATCGTCATGGTTGTGTGACAGTTAAAAAAGTTGAAAAAGAGTCATTACAAAATATCGTAAAACTTTTGCGGCCGCGCAACTTTTACGATATCCAGAAATTGCTTCGCAATCACGGTTCAGGGCATCGCTTCGCTCGCTTTTTATATTTCTTCCCGCTGCCGCACGGCTTTAGATAATATCTCCGAAACTTTCAATTTTTTTGCCCATTGCCTTAAATATTGCTTATCCAATTTTTTGCCGGAGATTTTTAAAATTGATTCTATGTCCTCCAAGTGACGGCTAGATTGAGTTTCTTTATACCATCTAAGTTTAATGAGAATCAAATCCTCTGGAGAGGTAAAAAAAACTCTTTCTCCTGAAATAATCCTGGCCACTTTCTTTTTTAGACGCGAAATATCGAAAGGATCTTTCTCTTTAAGAACCCAAAAATCTATCTTCACTCCCGTCTCGCCGTCAATGAAATTAAATTCGTCTTGTCGTTTAAACGCCTGCCTCATTGCTTCCTTGTCCACATATCCCGCCCTGCCCAACTCCAGCAACGCTTTTCCCAAATCATCTATTTTCTCTGATTGCAGCTCTATAACAATATCAATATCAGCCGTAAATCTCGGCCTACCCCAAATCAAAACAGCCATTCCGCCCGTAACCATATACGGGATTTTCAATCGCTTGAGAATCTTAGCGATATTTATAAGAAGATGTCGCGGATCTATTTGTTCCATAATAAAATTTATCGCCAGCTAAATTCTTAGCTAGCTGCCATAGTTGCGAGCTTAATTCTAGTTTCCTATCCGCTGACATTTTCCGAAAAATATCGTCTTGAATTTCTTGGGCTGTTTTCCGATTTATTTTCTGCTTTAAACTCATAATCTAATTATACGGGCTTTTATAATTTAATACTAATCTTTTCTGGGGAATAACGACTCGGGCATTTTATTATCCTTTATGACATTCAAAATCTTTTCTGAAGTATCAGGCATAAACGGCCCCAGCAAAAAAGCAATTTGATTCAACGCGGAAATCAAATTCCATAAAATCGCTCTCGCCTTTTCTTTGTCTTCTTTAATAATTTTAAAAGGCTGTTCCTCCTGAATATACAAATCAGATTGAGAAATTCGCTCCCAGATATAATCCATCGCCTTATTCAACTCCATTTTATCCAAATACGCCTCAATTCCAATCCAAGACGGCTCCTCAATGGCAAACCCGTCAAATTGTTCCGCCATCTTCATCACCCTGCTCACCAAATTACCCAGCCCGTTTGCCAAATTGGCGTTATACACCTTTTTAAATTTTTCTTTCGTTAGATCTCCGTCTTCAGT
>PEZL01000015.1 GCA_002774055.1 Candidatus Tagabacteria bacterium CG09_land_8_20_14_0_10_41_14
CAGGTTATTGGGTAAAAAAGATTAAGTAAAAAACATAACTTCAGTCCAATCGCGATTTATCGCGATTAAGTTGAAGTAGTGTTACTGGGTATGAGTATAATAAGATTTTTTGATAAATTAGAAGACAAAATAAGGGGTGCGCTTTCGCATCGCCCGATTGTTTACGCTTTTATCGGAAGCGTGGGGATTATTTTGTTGTGGCGGGGAGTTTGGATGGTAGCAGATGATTTTGATTTTATGACGGGGCCAGTTTCAGTTGTTGCCGGGATTGTAATCTTACTGGCCATCGGCCTTTTCGTTTCTTTTTTTATCGGCGACCAGATTTTAATTTCCGGAGTCAAAGAAGAAAAAAGGACGGACGAAAAAACGGAAGAAGAAATAAGGAGCGAGGCGGTCAGTTTAAGGCAGATAAGAAGCGATTTGGATGAAATAAAAAATCAGCTGAAAAAATTGGACAAAAAAGGAAAAGCGGATAATGTGAAATAAATATTCCCCGGTAGCTCAACGGCAGAGCAGGAAGCTGTTAACTTCAAGGTTGTAGGCCTGACCGCAAAAAATTTTTCAATAAAATAAAATATTCTGCTCCGGCGTAGCTCAACGGCAGAGCAGATCCCTGTTAAGGATAAGGTTGTAGGTTCGAATCCTACCGCCGGAGCAGAATATTTTATGTTTTACGTTTATATTATTTATAGTCATAAAGTAAAAAAGGTTTATGTCGGACAAACGAACGACATAAAGAAAAGATTAAAAGAACATCATTTTGGCAGGGTTTTCTCGACAAAAAATATACTTCCATTGTCTTTAATACATTGCGAAAATTATTCAACCCGAAGCGAAGCAATGAAACGCGAAAAATTCTTTAAGAGTTTAACGGGTTCCAAGTTAAAGCATAAAATTATTGAAAAATTTTTGGCGGACGGCTCGTCAAAATCATATTTATGATTTTGTTAGAGTTCGACTTAAAACTAGTCTTCTTTTCCTTCAAAAATGGAATAATAATCCAAAACAAGGTCCAATTTGTTCTTATAAAGAAGATTATCCAATCTTTATGGCAGCCAGTAAAAAATCGGGCAAAAATAGTTCAGGGGAGTATGTTTATCTAAAGGATAAAAACGGAAATTTTGTTAAAGATAATGAAGGTAATTTAGTTATTAATCACGACCTTGATGAAATCGCCGAGGCGTTTATCAAATTCGCCAAAGAGCAAAAATTTAGTTTTATATAAAAGTATGTTTAACCAGAAAATCCAAGAAACGAAAAATGAGAATGTTGTTTATGTTTTTATTGACGCGTCAAATTTATGGGATGCGCTAAAAGCGAAAGGCAAATTTCTGGATTTTGAGAGGGCAATGAAGTATATCAAAGAAAAATTCAACGGGACTACCATCAAAGCTTTTTACTACACGGCATATCCAGCAGAAGGTACAAGGTCTTATAGTTTGGATGGGAAACATAGATTTTTCACATTCTTGAAAAAGGGTCTAGGATTTGCGGTGATTAAAAAAGAGTTGAAAAGAATTAGCATTGTAAGCAAGGAAGGGGAATCAATAGAGGAAAAAGGCAATATGGATGTAGAAATTACCATTGACGCTCTTCATCATTTTCAAAAATATAGTATTGCGGTATTTTTTACTGGAGATTCTGACTTTTTAGCGCTTGTAACCTATTTAAAAAATCATGGCAAAAAGGTCTTTATTTTTTCTTCAAAAAACAATGTATCTCAAGAGTTGAGAACGGGAGCGGATGGATATACCGATGTCTTGGAAATTGAAGATATATGGGGTAAAGAATTAAAGCATAAGGCGGAATTAGAGAAAGAGTTTAAATAAGACCACCCTCCTCGCGGAGGGTGGCCCTTGGATGTAATACCCTTTCAGTTCTAGGGATAGAACCAAAAGACATTATCAGTGTATCAAGCCAGTATAGTTTGTCAAGCATCATCTGGGGACAACTAAAAAGTCGAAAATAAAGCAAAAATTTAGTTTTTGGAAGTAGCTAAAATCAAAAATATGAAAAACAGTTACACGCCCAAAAATTTACCAATAGAAAATTTAAAATGGGAATCGTTCGTTCATCTTATTGGCAAAGCAAATGCGGAAATTGCTCGCTTTGACGGACTGTTACAGACCATTCCCAATCCATCAGTACTTTTGAGTCCGTTGGCGACCAATGAAGCCGTATTATCTTCCCGCATTGAAGGCACTCAAGCGACATTAAAAGAAGTTTTGGAATATGAAGCTAATCCCCAAAAAGAGGCGAAAAAATACGAAGATATTCAGGAAGTTATAAATTACAGAAAAGCGTTAAAGGAAACGATTGATGAAATGGAAAAATTTTCTCTCTCGACGCGAGTTATTAAAAAAGCCCACGAAATTTTGTTACAGGGCGTAAGGGGCGCAAACAAAGATCGGGGAAATTTCAGGCGTCAGCAGGTATTTATTGGAAAATCTGGCGCCACTATTGAACAAGTAACTTATGTCCCACCTTCAGCCGAAAAGATTAGCGACTTAATGTCCAATTTGGAAAAATATATCCACAGCGATGATAAAGATTTACTTGTTCAACTTGCTATAGTACACGCTCAATTCGAAATGATTCACCCTTTTATGGACGGCAACGGCAGAGTTGGCAGGATGATGTTACCTTTGTTTTTATATTTCAAAAAAGCTATTTTCTATCCGTCTTTTTATTTAAGCGAATATTTGGAATCGCACAGAGATGAATATTATAGGGCATTACTTGATATTTCCGAAAACAATAATTGGGAAGGATGGATTACTTTCTTTCTTCAAGCTGTAGCAGAGCAATCAAAGGAAAACATAGCTAAAGCCAAAAAAATTATCAATCTTTATGGACTGAAGAAACAACGGATAACAGAATTAACTAAATCGCAATTCAGCATCAAAATTCTTGACGCGCTTTTTGTGATGCCGATTTTTCAAAGCGGAGATTTTATAAAAATTTCCAAAATACCTAGGGACAGTGCTTTTAAGCTCCTTAGAAAATTAGAAGAAAATCAAGTAATAGTTTCTAACAATAAAAAGAAAAACAGGTTGTATTTCTTTAGAAAACTGCTTGATATTGTAAAATAATGTAAAGTGGTAGCCAATAAATTTTGATAGTGTAATAAAATGCGAAATATTACACTATAAAAAAGCATAGTGTAATGGACGAGATTATAAGAATTCTAATTATCACAAACGGCAAAATATGAGATTATTAAAATAGATAGTATCACTCATTAGATTTAGAAAATAGCTATGCAATACTCAATCATCCAAAAATCACAGCTTGAGGGCGGTTTGCGGCTCGATGCGGAATACTATCAGCCAGAGTATTTAGATTTAATCGCAAATCTTAAATCTCAAAAATCAAAAACATTAGGAGAAATAGGGAAAGTAGCTTATGGCACTACACCAAGCGGAGGCGTTTTTGATAAATCGGGTATTCCTTTCGTCCGTTCTCAAAACTTTTCTAACCTTTTAATAGATAGATCGGAACTAGTTTTTTGTACGGAAGAATTTCATAAACAAAACAAAAAATCAGCAATCAAGCCGGGCGATATCTTATTTGCCGCAGTTGGCGCAACCGGTGAGTTGGCAATTGTTCAAGACGAAATTAAGGAGGGGAATATAAACCAAAATATAGCTGCGGTGAGAATTGCGGATAAAAATATAAATCCGTATTTCGTCGGTTTCTTTTTCGCCTCAAAGCCTGGACAACTACAAATAGAACGGCTGATTACTGGAAATGTCCAGTCATATCTAAACTCTGAACAAATTAGATCATTTATCATACCCGTTTTAACTATTGAACAACAAAATGAGATCGCGAATTATTTTCAAGAAATTCAAAACCAAATAAAAACTTCAAATCATCTTTACTCCCAAGCCGAAAATTTGCTTTTGGAGGAGTTAGGATTGAAAGATTTTTCCGCCAAAGGCGGATCCGCCTCTGGCGGAGAGGTTGAGGACAGTTTGTCATATATCGTCAATCTCTCAGAAGTAAAATCCGCTCATCGCGCCGACGCCGAATACTTCCAGCCGAAATATAATAAATTGATTGAAAAAATCAAAAGCAAAAATGCGAGAATACTTGGCGATTTAGTTTCAATGAAAAAAGGGATTGAACCCGGAGCCGAAGCATATCAAGATGAGGGAAGATTATTCATCCGTGTAAGTAGTCTTTCAAAATACGGCATAGAGGATAAGGATCAAAAGTATTTGGGCGAGGAGCTATATCAGAAACTGAAAAATAATCATGAGCCAAAGGTTGGCGAAATTTTACTGACCAAAGATGCAACACTAGGAATTGCGTATGTGGTGAGGAGACAAACTGAGGGGATTATCTCAAGCGGGATTTTGAGGTTAAAAATGAAAGATAAAGAAATTGAAAACGAATACTTGGCTCTATGTCTGAATTCTATCCTCGGTCAAATGCAAGCAGAACGCGATGGTGGAGGTTCTGTAATTACACACTGGAGACCCGAACGAATTAAAAGCGTCCTTATACCCGTCTTGCCAAAATCTGCCCAGCAAAAAATCGCCGACTTGGTCCAAAAATCCCACGAAGCCCGCAAAAAGGCAAAAGAATTATTAGAAGAAGCAAAACAAAAAGTCGAAAGTTTAATTGAAAAGTAATTTATGCAAAAACCGCTTAAAAAAATTGGCCATAAAATTTTTACCGGCATTACCGGTGAACATTTTGTCGCAGCTGAAATTTCTAAACGTGGTGCAATCGCTACTATTACCCTGAAGAACGTGCCCAATATAGATATTCTATCTTCAAGTATAGATGGTAAACGAACAGCCAATATTCAAGTAAAGACAGGTCGTTTAACAACGGGTGGTTTTATTGTCGGGCATAACCCAATGAAAACACTCGGCAAAAACTTCTTTTATATATTTGTTTTTTTGAAAGACGATGGCGAATCAGAATATTGGATTATTCCACAGGCCATTGTTGCTGAAACTGCAGAGATAGATTACCAAAAATGGATTAAAGGAAGACCCGCAAAAAGTAAAGAAGCCCCAAGGACATTTCAGTGGAAATACCTAAAATCTAAAAACTTTCAAAAGTATCATAATAATTGGAAAATTTTAGGGCTATGGTAACTTGGCCAACAAACCCCAGTAGTAGAACGCAGGGCGTTCACTACGGGGCAAGAAAATTAGGAAAATAAATTTATGCCATTAATAACTCACAATTACATCCTTACAAACTTGAGAATGTTAGAATGTTATTAATGGTTTTATTTTTGCGGGAAATTTGTTAAAATAAATTTATGAACCCGGCGGTAATTTTACGTATCTTTGTATGGGTTGTTGTCGCGGTGCTTTTGGTCGCGGCGGCTGGCTTTTATCGTGGGGACTTTATGATATTGCGCTGGGTAGTTTCTATCGCCGGCATTATTCTTATCTACACCACTTTTATAAGTAGGAAGTTTTACTGGCTAACCGCTTTTATAATTGCAGTCATAGTATTTAATCCCATTGTTCCTCTTTATCTTAAAAATATTGGAGCTTGGCGTATTATAGACGCGGCGGCGGCAGTTCTCTTTGGAATTTTTCTTTGGCGATATTACGATTATTACGGAAAGGGCTATAGTTTTGAGTATTATATCGCCTCGCTCTTCCCGGCAGATAGTTGGACCGTTATGGACAAGACCCGAGATTTTTCTAAGGCGCTTAAACGTTCCGTTGAGTCGGATTCCAACCCCGATTTTACCTTCCGGCATATTAAGACGGGAAAAGTTTTTGCGGTTGAGTGTAAGTACCGTTCTTATTTTTTTAAAGGTGGCATAGATTGGGATAAAAGGAAAGGAGATAATTATAGGATATACGGCAAGAGCCGCGGGATTCCGGTTTTTGTGGCTATTGGCGTTGGCGGAAACCCAAAAAATCCACTTGAGTTATTTTTCGTTCCACTGGAAAAATTGAATAATTTTTCTTATCAAATTATTCCTAAAGAAGAATTGGCGCTCTTTAAGAGAAAGCCCCGCCAACAATTTATATCAATTGAAGAAATCACCAAGTAACATTGTTCTAAAAACATTCCAACATTCTTGAGAATGTGAGAATGTTATAATGAAATAACAAAAAGGTCGAACCCTTCGACAAATTCAGGGCAAGGAAATAAAATTTATGGGAGATTTTCCAAAACCAATAAAAATTAAAATTTTTTACGACGAAGAGTTAAAAAAGATTACCGAAAAAAATTTAGAAGAAGCGGTAGTTTCTATGGGTATAACCTTTGTTGATCAATTATATTTCATTTTTTCTTCCCATCCAGAAATTCCAAAGAAATATCCGCCAGGAAAATTGGGTTTTTTGTTAAATAATAGACCACCAAAAGAATTTGATGTTTTACAAGATGGTGATGAGATTTTTTTTAAAATAGTATAATAACCAAAAATTTATGATGAAGTTAGCGCGAAATTTTGCGGCAGCGGGAAAAAATAATCCCCCGCGACCCGAAGGAGATTAAAATAAATATTCCGACATTCTTGAGAATGTCGGAATATTCTGTTAGAATAAAAATATGAAGACGGCAAAACAATTTGAGAGACATTTTAAAGGCGTGGCCAATCATCACAGAATTGATATTTTGCTTTTGGTTTCTAAAAATCCCGATATCACGCTGGATGGAATTGCCGAAAATTTGGACAAAAACTTTAAAACCATCTCCGAGCATACCAGGCGATTAGTCCAAGCCGGTCTTTTGAATAAAAAGTATCAAGGCAGAAGCGTGATTCATTCACTATCGCCTTATGGAGAAAAATTCGTAGAGTTTATAAAAACATTTCAACACTCTTGAGAATGTCGGAATGTAAAGGTAGCCAACAAAAAATTAGGAAAATAAATTTACAAAAGATAAAAAATGATGAATGTTTTCGCTTCAAAAAAATTTTTGATTATTGCGGGAATGATTTTGGCGTTATTTATCGGTATCGCCATCGGCAGTAGTTTTAAGCCAAGCAATACGGCGCCGACAGGCAATCTCGCGGCTAATATTCTAAAAGAAATTACTCCGGGGAATAAAAACGATAATGTAGGTGATTTGGTGAAAGTTGTTCGCGTTGTTGACGGCGACACGATTGAAATAGAAGGCGGAGAAAAGGTTAGATATATCGGGATTGATACGCCGGAGACCGTTGATCCGCGGAAATCGGTGCAGTGTTTTGGCGTTGAAGCGTCTAAAAAAAATAAAGAATTGGTTGAGGGCAAGATGGTGCGATTAGAAAAAGATATTACAGACAGAGACAAATACAATCGGCTTTTGTGTTATGTTTGGCTGGATGATGTTTTGGTGAATTTGGAATTGGTTAAGCGGGGTTTTGCATATTCTTATTCCTATCCGCCGGACATTAAATATCAAGACCAGTTTTTGAAAGCGCAACAGGAAGCGCGAGAAGCAAAACGCGGACTATGGAACGCTTGTCCGTCGGTTTCGAAGACCACGAAAGAAACTTTGGCGTCAACCGATTCTTCAGCGCCTAGCGATACCTCATGTCAGATTAAAGGAAATATCAATACCTCTGGCGAAAAAATTTATCATCTGCCTGGCTGCGGCTCTTATTCAAAAACTCAAATTGACGAAGCCCACGGTGAAAAGTGGTTTTGCTCGGAGTCCGAAGCCCAAGTCGCCGGCTGGCGCAAGGCCTTAAATTGTCAATAATAGTCGCCTTTTCCCGCCAGCTGGCGCTGGCGCCAATCCCAACAACATCCTTACAAACTTGAGAATGTTGGTTTGTTGTGTACAATAAAGATATGGGGAAAATAAAGATTAAAACAGCAAAACAAATGGAACGACATCTTAAGGGCGTCGCCAATCACTACCGCATAGAAATACTACTTCTCATTGCCGAGCGTGATGGTATAACATTAGAAGATATTGTTAAAACACTTGAAGCAAACGAAAAAACTATCGGTGAGCATACGCGTCGGCTTTATCAAGCGGGATTACTCAATAAAAAATACCGCGGCAAGTTTGTTGAGCACACCCTGTCTCCTTACGGCAAAACATTTGTCAATTTTCTCAAATCCTTCCAGCGCAATACAACATCCTTACAAACTTGAGAATGTAAGGATGTTGTTTAAATATTAAAAATTAAACTAACTCTATGGCCCCAATTTTAATGTTCACAATTATTTTTCTGGCTGTGGCGGTTGTAGCGTTTGTTGTTTTTGCGCGGCAGGAAGCGAAAAAGCACGGGACGAGCGCGAAAGAAGAATTTGTTGGTATCTGTAAATCGGCGGTTGAGACGGCTTCACAAAAGGAGTCCCGCAAGCAAAAGACGCTGGTCTTGTTTAAAGAAGGCAAGGAACTTTCCAACGCTGAAATCCGCCAAGTGCTAAGCGTATCCAGTCGCACGGCCGTGCGATATTTGGATGAACTGGAAGCGGAAGGCAAAGTGGAGCAGGTCGGCAAAGTCGGCCACGCCGTTACCTACCGTCTCAAATAACATACCAACAAACTGGAGTTTGTTGGCATGTTATGAATACGCCAGGCGGGCGGCGTATTGGAGCAAATTGACTTTGAGTTAATTATATTTTAAAATTTTCTTAAATCTAATTAAATTTAAAAGGCTAGATGAAATTTTTTAGCTTAAATCAAAATTCTCCGACAGTAGATTTTAGACAAGCATTGCTTGCTGGCCTGGCGCCGGATGGCGGGTTGTATTTCCCCGAATCTTTTCCGCAGTTTTCTCAAAAAGAAATAAGCGATTTAAAAAATAATTCCTTGCCGGAAGCGGGTTTTAAGGTATTAAGCAAATGGCTGGAAGGCGAAATGGACTCTTCCGAAATAAAAGAAATCGCCGATAAGGCGTTAAACTTTCCTATTCCCTTGCGAAAAGTAGGGGATTTTTTTATTTTAGAATTATTTCACGGTCCGACAATGGCTTTTAAAGATATTGCCGCGCGTTCTTTGGCTTTGCTTATGAGCCGTGTTTTGCAAAAAGAAAATAAAAAAGCGGTTATTTTAGTGGCAACTTCCGGGGATACGGGCGGAGCGGTAGCGCATGGTTTTGCTAATGTGCCTAATATTAAAGTAGTTGCGCTTTACCCCAAAGGAAAGGTAAGTAGATTACAAGAAGAGCAATTAACACGGGTCTCTGAAAACGTTTTTTCAATTGAGGTAGACGGAGTATTTGATGATTGTCAGGCTTTAGTAAAAAAAGCCCTTGTCGATTCTGAATTGAAAAATCTTAATTTATCTTCAGCAAATTCAATAAGTGTGGGTAGGCTTATTCCGCAGATTATTTATTATGTTTATACCTATGCTCAAATGCCGATGGATACATTGGAATTTGTTGTGCCTTGCGGTAATTTTGGCAATGTTTGTGCCGGTATTTTTGCAAAAAAAATGGGCTTGCCGTTTAATAAATTTTTAGTGGCGAATAATGAAAATGACGAGGTTTATAAATATTATCAAACCGGTGTTTTTCAAGCGCAGCAAACCGTTCAAACTCTGTCCACCGCTATGGATATCGGCAATCCAAGCAATTTCGCGCGCATTTTGAAGGTATTTGATAATAATCACGCCGCGTTTAAAGAATTAATAAAAGTTGTAGAAGTTACCGACTTAGAAACAGCCGCCGCTATAAAAAAAGTCTACACCGAACAAAATTATCTTTTAGACCCGCATACTGCCGTGGCCTGGGTGGCGGCCGAAGATGGAAAAAATGATTTTACTAAAATTATTACTAGTACGGCTTCGCCTATTAAATTTGCGGATTCAATTAAAGAGTATGCTGGAATTGAAGTTGATGATAGCCAAGCTATAGTGGACTTGGCGAAAAATCCCAAGCGCAAAATTGAAATTAAAAATGACTACGCCGAATTAAAATCAATGCTTTTATCTTTGCCTATTTAATTTAAACATATGATTATTTCTTTTGTTGGTATGTCCGGCGCGGGAAAATCGTTTTGGGCCAAGCGCTTGGAAAAAGAAAGAGGTTATAGAAAATATTCTTGCGACGAATTGATTGAAAAAGAATTGAGTTCTGAATCGGCGCTTTTGGGGTACAAAGGGGTTAATGATGTAAGTCGTTGGATGGGCCAGCCTTATGACGAGCGCTACGCAATGAATAGTCGTCGGTACCTTGATTTTGAGACCAAATCTCTTGAAAATAGCCTGGCAGAAATCGAAAATAACAAAAACGAAAACAATATAGTTATGGACACAACCGGCAGCGTAGTTTATCTGCCGCCGGAATTGCTTTTAAAACTTAAACAACTTACAAAGGTTGTTTATCTTGAAACTCCGGAATTTATAGTAGAAAAAATGATTAATCTTTATCTTGCCGACCCCAAGCCAGTAATTTGGGGGGATTTATATAAGCCATTGTCTAGGGAAAATAAAATAGAAACTTTAAAACGTTGTTATCAGAATCTGCTGAAATACCGGCTGAATTTATATGATAAACTTGCTGATACAAGAGTTGATTATTCTCGAAAAGAAAAAGATTTTACGGTTGAAGATTTACTAGGTATTATTACTTAAATATGGTGGTATAATATATAGAATTGCGGATGCGCAGTTTTTAAATATGAAAAAAATAAAAATAGCCCAATTAGCCCCACTTTGGATTTCCGTGCCGCCAAGAACTTATGGCGGCATTGAGTTAATGTTGTCTTTACTTACCGAAGAATTAGTAGCGAGAAATTACGACATTACGCTTTTTGCTTCGGGCGATTCAGCAACTTCGGCAAAGTTAATTTCTTTAACGGAAAAAGCGATTTGGCTGCAAAAAGGTCTGCGTAGCCCGCACGCCTATATTAGCGCCGCTCTTGAAAAAATTTATCGTTATCGCAACTCTGTTGATTTATTTCACAATCATTTCGATTTTTTTATGTTTCCGCTTTGCCTTTCGGAAACAGCGCCAATTTTAACAACACTTCATCGCCCGATAGACTCAATATCCGCTCAAGCCTATAAGGCTTATAATAAAATAAAATTTTGCGCTATTTCCGAAGACCAGCGCCAGAGCGCCGATGAAAACGGTATTCCAATGTTGGGGGTTGTCCATAATGGGATTATCCCCGAAAGATACATATTCAGGGAAACGCCCGACGATTATTTTATATATCTTGGCAGAATCAATAAAGAAAAAGGAATTGTAAGCGCCATTGCCGCTGCCAAAGATGCAGGAGTAAAACTTTTGGTAGCCGGGAATATTGTTGGCGGCGAAGAATGGAACTATTTTCTTCATGAAGTTCAGCCGTTGTTTAATGAAGAAAATATTAATTTTGTCGGCCAGCTCGATTTTAACGAAAAAGTAAAATTGCTTGGCGGCGCGAAAGCTTTACTTTTCCCAATCGACAGGCGGGAGCCCTTTGGCTTGGTTATGATTGAGGCCATGGCTTGCGGAACGCCGGTAATCGCCTACAGACGCGGTTCCGTGCCGGAAGTAATTGAAGACAAAAAAACCGGCTTTATTGTTGATAACAAAGAAGAAATGGTTGAAGCCATCAAAAAAATCGATATTATTAAAAGAATAGATTGTCGCGCTCGCGTTGAACAAAATTTTACTTTAAAACAAATGGTTGATAAATATGAAAAAATTTATAAAAAGCTGGTTTAATTTATTTGTATGAAAAAATTACGCAT
>PEZL01000024.1 GCA_002774055.1 Candidatus Tagabacteria bacterium CG09_land_8_20_14_0_10_41_14
AAAAATTATCTGATTTTGAGCGAAAAGGCAATCATTGGCTTGAACTCACCAGAAATTGGATAATTGAAGCCAACCAAGCCAACCCCGCCCTCTATGCTCTGACTAAATTTATCTAATTTTGTTATGTTTTTAAAATATGGCAAACTGGATGGGTTATGTGATGTGCTTAGAGGGCGGGGCAAAAAGCCCTTTGATTTCCTCGCAAATGTTACCGCCGAAGCGAGGGGCGAAGCCCCGAGCGAGGCGGCTAATTCAATATGGTGGACCCGAGGAGATTTGAACTCCTGACCCCTGGTATGCAAAACCAGTGCTCTGGCCAACTGAGCTACGGGCCCTTCTTAGAAAATTTATAAGTGCCTTCTTTTCTATTTTTAATAACAATGATCATATTCTTTTCTTTAATATTTTTTTGAAATATAATACGGATTTTTCCCTGTCTTACTCTATAGATGTCGGAAAAACCGCGCAATTTTTTACAATCTAAATTTATTAAATCTTTTTTAAGAATTCTCTCAACAAGCACCCTAATTTCTTTCCTTCTTGAAAGGGAAAGACTTTTAAGGAATTTGTTTATCCTATCCATAAAACAATCTATTTCTTCTTTCTATCCAATGCCTTCAGTCTCTTTAATAATTCCTCTGCAGCAATGCCGCCTTTCCGAATCTTAGTAAAGTCAATCAAAGTTTCCCATTCTCCTTCATCACCACAAATATCAAGCGGAGTGATTCTAAAAAGCGGCTTAGATTGCTTCAAGACAACAAAAGACTGACCCTTTTGAACTTTTCGGGCATAACTATCCATATTTTGACGCAACTCTTTTAAACCAACCAAATTTTCCATATATCAAAAGTTTAACAAAAGTTAACCTTTTGTCAACGCCAGTTTTAGTATATGGTCAAGGAGTTGGGGAAACTCCAACCCGGCCGCTGCCGCGGCTTTCGGAAAAAGCGATTCAGAGGTCAATCCGGGCAAAGTATTAACTTCCAGCAAATAAACGCCGTCTTTCGCGACAATAAAATCAGCCCTTGAATAATGCCTGCAGCCCAAAATCTGATGTGCCAGCCGAGCTGTTTGTTCCAACCGTCTTTTGGTATCGCCGTCAAAACCCGCCGGACAAATTTCACGCGTGGAACCATCATACTTTACATCGTAATCAAAAAATTTTCCCAGCGGTGGCACAATTTCAACAACAGGCAGGGCATAATACTTTTCCCCCCTGAAATCTTCTAAAACAGCGCAGGTGGCCTCCCTTCCTTTTATATATCCCTCGGCCAAAACCACGTCACCCACTGCGGATGCCTTTTCCATGGCCCGAACCAGTTCGGAAAAACTACTACAAATGCTCACCCCTACTGACGAGCCGGCTGAAGCGGGTTTTATCACCCAAGGCGGAGACATGGAATTAAAAATCTTTTTGGCGCAATCCGCCACATCCAAACCGTAAAACTTGTCAGCGGAAAAAACCATCGCCTTGGGAACACTAATCCCAAACTGCTGAAAAATTTCCCTGGCCAGATGCTTTTTCATCGCCAAAGCGGAAGCAAGAATCCTTGAGCCGGTATAAGGCGCGTTGCATCCCTCAAACAACTGCTGGACCCGACCATCTTCTCCAAACTCTCCGTGCAGCGCGTTAAACAAAACATCCACCCGCTCAAAAATTTCAAGCGGTTTTTGGGGGAAACCGGATAAATGCCACTGCCCGCTTTTGTCTATCAAAACATCCAGCCCCTCATATCTTTCAGGCAGATATTTTAAAACCTCTCCTCCGGTTTTAAGAGAAATATCATATTCAGAAGAAGGACCGCCTCTTGCAACGCCGACTTTTATTCTAGACATGCTTTTATTCATGTGTTTAATTTAAAATTATTTTTCCCTCTCAAAAATTCTCATTCGTGGTATAATTAAAATAATATCACCTTTGTGCGCAATCGCAATCATAAAAAAAATCTACCCCCGCCATTGGCGGGGGTGGATTTTGAAAAAACTATTTTTTCTTTCCTCCTTTTTTCTTTTTTACCATTTGACTAAGATATTAATCGTCGGATACGAACAGCCGACCACTGCTTAATCCAACAATCTAACTTTATTATCCAATCTAACCAAAACTATTCAACACAATCCATCTGTGGATAACGAAAACATAGAAAACTATTGAAAAATTTGAAGAATGGGCGCCAAAACTATTCCCAAAAGCAAATCAAAAATGGAAGAAGTGGGCTCCGTTGACTCTTTCGGCTGCATCATTTCTTTCGGGGGCAATCCACATTCTTCTCCTTCGCATGGAGGAAGAATTTGCGGTATATTTTGCTCAAAACACTCTCTCATCAAATCGCCTATTTCCTTAGGCGGCATGGCTTCGCCGTTTTTGAACTTAACCATTGTATCCGCGCCAACCAAATTTTCCAAGCATTGATAAACCTCCGGCGGCATCTCCTGCATGGCCCGCTGGAATTACTGTCTGCCTTCTTCCATTTTCTGAATCTCTTCCTCTGAAATCAATCCGTGTTCTTTGGCAAAATTAAAACAAGTTTCTTGATGAGCCGGGTTGTCACAAAAACTTTCACATTCTTCTTTGGTTTTGCATCCGCCGGGGCCTTTGCCTTTAGTTTTTCTGGCCATCTCCGCGTCTTTTGGATCCATAAAACCGGCTTCTTGGGCAAAAGTTATACATTCCTCCATATGAGCCGGCTCCGAACAATAGGCATCACCGGATTTTTTACTGCCACAGGCGGGCATTTTTACGCCGCGATTCTTGGCGGCCTGAACTTTCTTGGCTTCTGCCAATTCTGCGGCCGACAGCAGCCCGTTTTCCTCGGCGAAAGATATACACTCATCCATATGGTCAATTGAATCGCAATATGCTTCGCATTCAAATTCATTCCTGCATCCGCCCGGACCAATGCCCATCTCTTTAAATTTCCTGTCTCTCACTGCCAACAGCATACCAGTCAATCTTTCTGGACAAATACATAATAACAGCCAATATTGAAAAAAGTAGTATGCTGCCTATGAGAAAAGCGTAATCCTCCAGCCGCAGTATTATGTATATAAAAAGATAAAGGAAAGCGAGAACACAACTCTGCACCAACGCCATTTTTGTATTTGCTAAAACATTTTTTGAATAAAGCATAATTAAGCCAATGGTCGCGATACTCGAAATTAAATATGCCAAACCAAAACCAATTACTTCTGAAATTGAAACCAACAGCGCGTAAAACAAAACAATTGCCAGCCCAACCAAAATATATTGGATTGGGTGCACTTTTTTTCTGTTGAACACCTCGGCAAAAAAGAATACGAGAAATGTAAGAGCGACAATAAGCATGGCGTATTTTGCGCTACGCGTTGCTTTTGCATACCCGTCAATTCCCGCCAAAAGCTTTACGCCCGATGCGGATGAATAAATATTATATGTGTTGCCGAGCCATGATTGCGGATATCCTCTGTTTAAATCCAGGATTTTCCATGACGCGTTAAATCCGTTATCGGTAACTTCACGCGCGTCAGGCAAAAATGCTCCGCCAAAACTTGGTTTATCCCAATTTGATTTCAGGGAAACTTCGGTCGTTCTTCCCACCGGAATAAATTGCAAATCCCTGCTTCCGTTAAGATTCAATTTAAAAGAAAAATCATAACCATCCGCGTTTTTGTTTCTTATACTCGCGGGCAAAGGCGCGCTGATACCGGAACTTTGTTCAATATCCATAATAATTTGAGATGGAACAGATAAAGTTTTCGTTTCTAATCGATTTCCTTCGTATGGAATCGCTTCGTAATTGTTCCCGACAGAACGAATAACATCATTGCTTTGAACCCCGGGTTTAAACTCTATTTCTGTATTATTCCAATTTAATTTTAATTCATTCTCTATACCTCGCGCGTCGGAAACGCCGACGGATATAAACGCGTTGCTCCAATCCACGTCCGCGTCTTTTATTCCAAGATTATGAATGTCATTCCATGCAAATTTTCCTGAAAAATTTATTTCCGATGAATAGACAACCGCGTCAAAAATCCCGCGCGACCGTATCTGGGGTTCAATCGTACCGTCAATCAAAAGCGTTTCCGGCAAGAAGTGCGCGTATTGAACCGCGCTAACGCGTTCTCCTTTTTCGTTTATCACATATTTTTTATACGGAATAGAAATTATGGGGCCGACGATTGTTTGCTGTTCGCCCCATTTTTGGCTTATTTCTAAAATCGCTTCCTGTTTTGTGCTCTCTCGTTCATAAATAAGGCCTTTAATCATATTGATTGGAATCAAAAGAAGCATTGCCAATATCCCGACTATAATAATTCTGGAAGTGGCGGAATATCGTATCCAATATGCGATTTTTTTTTCATTTATATCTGTATTCATTGGTTTTTATTTTATCGAAAAAAACAGTAAATTACAAGTAGAAGCAGCACCCTTACAAACTCCAGCTAAATCCGGTATTGTCTTTCCTTATTTTTTTCGCGTTTGACTACTCATTTCATATATGATACACTATTGTCATACATATGAAAAGCAAGAAAAACCTGTTGGAACAGCTCGATATTTTGCCTCACTTTACCAAGAGCACCATATATCAGCTCGGTAACCAGTTGGGGCTTAAAAATAGCACGGTTAATACTTATATTAGCCGCTTTTTGAAACATAAAGACATTCTGTCGCTCAAAAGAGGCCTGTACATATCAGCTAACTTTTTTACAAAGAATAAGAGTGATATTTCGTATTCTTTTTATCTCGCAAACATCCTTCGCACCCCATCATATGTAAGTTCATGGGCTGCGCTCCAGTATTACAATCTGACAACGGAAGCCATACACTCCATCACTTCGATAACACCAAAGGTCACAAGGGATTATGAAACAAAAGCCGGTACATTTTCCTACCAGTCGATCAAAAAGGAGTTTTTTTCGGACTACTCGCTCGCGAAGGGAAAATTTGATTTCTTTATCGCCGCTCCGTCAAAGGCATTGTTCGATCTCTTGTATTTCAGGACTCGCCAGTTTCGGGGCGTCCGTTTTGAAGAAATAAAAAAAATGGTCGAGGAATTGCGAATTGATATTGATGAGATAAGTGAGGAAGAACAGAAAAAGTTTTACGAAAAAGTAAAGAAATACCTCCATAACCGTGACGGAACGAAGACCGATAAACCGCGACCAGTTGTCTTTTGTCATTCTCGCCTACAACATGGCCTCGCTCATGGCAAGCAAGATTGCTGCAATTTTCTTGCGCGGAACACGTGGTGTCGGCGAGGCAGTGTATGAAGAAAAGGGACGGGATATTTATGACCTACTCTGGTACATGACCAAAAAAGTAGTTCCGGATTTTGATTACCTGGTCGCTAAGGGTATGGATGTGAAGGATCCGCAGACTCTTTTTGACAAACTCACGCTTCAGATGAATAGAGTGAACGACGACAACCTAAAACAGGACATCTCGCCTCTTTTCACGAATAGGATATTCATCGATAATTGGCTCAAAAACTGGCGGGAAAGCTATTTGCGGCTTCTGGATGAATATAAAATCCGCACCTTAAAAGAACTGAGGAACATTGGCATACATCAGGACTTTCGCACAGATACTTTTTCTTTCGTGTACTGGTATACGACGGAGGACGGCGGATCAATCAGGATTGTTTATAACCTAAGCGAGTACTGGATTATATTCGGCGAGGGTAATTTGCAGATTGAAGCAGATAAGAAACTGGAAGAAAAGATGGACTTCAGAAGCAACGGGGTTAGCAGTCGTCCGACTCCGCAGGATAAGCTCAAGCAGTACGCGACCCTCTTTTATCAAAAAACGGAAAAGTATTTCAAGAAGACCAACGGAGTTATGCTCGGAGATGCGATTATTACCAAAGTCATCCGTATGACGGCTGATAATCTGAATCAGAAAGAACAGATTGTGCTCAATAAATCAGCCCTGCTTTCTTGTGAACTTGACGATTTGTTGAAATAAATATGAACGATTTTTCTTGTCCATTTTTTCATACACAACACAAATTATAGCACAAAAAATTAATGAACATATTAAAAAACCTCGGCAGCAAAACCGAGGTTTTTCTATTTTTTCTTTCTTTTCAAATGAATATCAAGAATAGCATTTTTGAAATCTGCTTCTATCTCAACTGGGAAATCTGGCAACTGAAACTTCTCTGAAAAATCAACTAATAAACTCCGGACTTCCAAAACGCCATCAATAATTTCGCAGCGAATTTGATTTAAATTATTATGAACGGGAAACCTGATCACTATATGATTTTTGTCTTCGGAAACATAATCAATCTCCGGCTCTTCAGTTTCTTTAATTTTCTGCTCTGATTTTCTCTGCTCTAATTTTCTCGCCGGTCTCGGTTTTCGGCTAGACGGCTGGAATCCGCTGACTTGTCCATCCCAGCTGCCCAAACCCCCAGAGTCAGTTCCGCCTCGATATTTATCTATATAAGGAGGCTCTAAGCTGGCCGGAACCTGAGCTTCTTTACCGCAAAAAAGACATTTAACTTTATTTGGAGCTATAATTTCAGCCGAATACTTAAAAGCTGAATCTCTTTGGCATCGACAAATAAAGTTTTCGGTAAAGTACTTCTCGCATTTGTAACATTTTAATCTCCGGTTAGAAATGTAAGTTAAATTATGCCCACAATTAGGACAAAAAAAGAGACTCGACATTTTGACCTCCTTAAAGATAAATTACTTTAATATCGGGAAATTTTTGTAATTCCTTGCCGACTCGATGCGCACTCCCTATGAATAAGATAGCGGTTCCATCTTGGGGAAGAGTTCCATTGATTCGCCGGGCAATAAATTCATCCCTTTCTATAAGTAGTTCTGCCTTTCTTAGCAGATTAGTATCTATTCCTTTTGCTATATTTACCCACATGTTACGCTCTTCAATAAGCAGCGCTTGAGACTCTGTGCCGTGTATTCTTGCTCCTCTTTCCATTAATTTCTCAATAATCAAATAAAGGGGAAACCTTTTTTCGATCAAAACCCTTACCAGTTTCGATAAAAATTCTTCTACAGCTGCCTGGGCTACCCTTCCACAGAATGAACATCGGACTTCATTACTTGTGATTTCATCCATGTAACGTTTCTCGCCGGTTTTATCAAAACAAGTTTTGCAATAAAATGGTTGGGCTGTTAACCCATCGGCATAAATATGCATCTTTTTGCATTTTTCTGGAGTATTTAACTCCCTTTTTTTGAGACGCCCAGTAACTTCTGCCCAAAACCGATTAGTCTTCTCTTTATAATTTTTTTCTGCCTGAGGACCATGAACTCTTTTTTCTATTTCCATTGCTGGTTTAGCTAAAGATCCTAATTCCTCCAAGGAGTGCATAATCGGCACATAATATAAAGTTCTCACCCCTCACCTCCATATTTGTCAATGAACATTGGGTTTATTGTAATGCGTCAATCTCTTTAAGTCAACTCCGTTAGTAGAACAAAAAAGCCGAGGTTCCGACCCCGGCTTTTTACGGTTTTCTTTTAGAAATCTTCTAATTCTTTTTTAAATTTTTCAGCGCCTTCTATCTCAATCTCCTCAACTTTTTTTGAAAAATCATCCTTCTGAACTTGCTTCTCAGCTTTAGTCTGTGAATCTTTAGGCTCAATTCCCAAGGCTTCTTTAAAATGTGACATTTTGACAAAAAGTTTCTTTTTGTCTTTTACGTCTTTGGCCGTATGGATAAATTCTCGAATAGCCAGCACCGAGGCCTTTCGGCATAAACTCTCGATGTCGGCACCGCTAGCTTTCTCTCCTAAAAGATCAATCAGTTTTTCGAAGTTAACATCTTTAGCTAAAGGTTTTTCACGAGTGTGAATTTCAAAAATCTTGAGCTTGGCTGCTCTATCCGGCACTGGAAACTCAATCTGAAAATCAAATCTTCCTGCCCTGAGCAAAGCATCATCTAATAAATCTTTACGGTTAGTAGCGCCTAAAACCACCACTCCTTTTAGCTCTTCAATTCCATCCAATTCAGTTTGAAGTTGACTCACTGCTCTTTCGGAAACCCGGGAAGAGTCCATTCCGGATCGCCTCGGAGCAATAGAATCTATTTCATCAAAAAAGATGATGCAAGGAGTAGTTTGTCGGGCTTTCTTGAAGAGTTCTCTAATCCCTTCTTCGGTCTTACCAACCCACATTGATATTAATTGCGGTCCTTTTACCGAAACAAAATTAACTCCTGATTCTTTGGCCACAGCTTTAGCAACCAGGGTCTTGCCTGTTCCCGGAAGCCCGTAAAGCAAAATGCCTCGGGGTGGAGCTGTTTTAACATGTTCAAACAAATCACCATATTTAAGAGGGTATTCAATGGTATCTTTAAGAATCTGTTTAATCTCTTCCAGGCCACCAACATCTTCCCAGGTCACATCCGGAGTTTTGAGAAATGCTTCCCTTAAAAGAGAAGGCCGAACTTCCTTCATTGCCTCACGAAAATCATCCATTTTAACTTCCAAAGTCATTATTTTTTCATAAGGAATCTTTTCCAAAGCAAAATTAATATCCGGCATACAAGTTCTAAAAACACCCATTGCTGCTTCTCTAGCTAGAGCTTCGAGGTCAGCTCCAGAAAAACCGTGAGTGATTTCGGCCAATTTCTTAATACTGACATCTCCGGCTAAGGGCATTCCTCGAGTATGAATATCTAAAACTTCTCTTCGGCCCTCGGTGTCTGGAACCGGAATTATAATCTCTCTATCAAAGCGTCCCGGCCTTCTTAAAGCAGGATCAAGCAAATCAGGGACATTGGTGGCCGCAATCACCACCACCTGGCCTCTTTCTTTTAATCCATCCATTAAAGCTAAAAGTTGGGCTGAAACCCTTCTTTCTACCTGCTGATCCCCTCTCACCTCTTCTCGTTTGGAGCCGATGGCTTCAATTTCATCTAAGAAGATTATGCTCGGAGCATTGGATTGGGCTGCTTCAAATATCTTTCTCAAATGAGCTTCTGACTCCCCATAAAATTTGTGAATTACTTCAGGACCTGAAACCTGAATAAAGTAAGCGTCGGTTTCGTTGGCTACTGCCCGAGCAAGTAAAGTCTTGCCGCATCCCGGAGGTCCGTATAAAAGCACGCCCCTGGGAGCTTCTATACCCAATCTTTCAAAAACTTCAGGGTATCTCAAGGGCAGTTCTATCATCTCTCTTACTCTCTGCATCTGCTTTCTGAGGCCGCCAATATCTTCATAACAAGTACCGGTTGGCTTTTCTCCCCGAGGTTGGCCTTTTATGGTTATTTCGGTCTGGGGTCTGATAATCACAGATCCCTCAGGTTCGGCGCTTTCTGTAATAAATTCCAGTGACTGGGTCCCCAAAAGAGTGACCCTAACTATATCTCCTTTTACTAAAGGAACGGCATCCAGTTTTTCTCCAAGAGCCTTGGTAGGGATAGACTTTTGTAGAGACTGAATCGGCGAAAAAACTACCAAGGTAGCATCTTTTGGAGAAATTTTTCTAATTTTTACTTCATCATCAATTCCAATATCAGCATTTTTTCTAGTAACCCCATCTATTTGAATGATTTTATTTCCTCTTTTTTCAGGATAAATCGGCATAACTTTAGCCAAAGTAGTTTTCTGGCCTTGAATCTCAACAATATCGCCAATACCAATCTGGCAAAGCTGCATATCATTGGGGTCAATTCTAGCAATTACTCTTCCAACATCTTTGGTTTCAGCTTCGCTAACTTTAAGTTCAAGATACTCTACCATTTTTATACCTCCTCTGAAAGATAAAAATCAAAAATATTTTCAAAGAACCTCTTTCTAAATCTTTTTAACAAAACCATTAGAAAAATGCAAGTCAAAAAAAACAGGTAAGCAATTGCTCACCTGTTGGGATAACTTAATCCTGTTTAGACTGCCTCCCTTTTTGTTAAAATAACTTCCAAAACTCCATTCCTATAACTCCAATTAACTTTTTTGATGGCTTTCGAAGAAAGTTCAACCTTCTTCTCGTATTTTCTTTCGCCCGCAGTAGATATTTTCAAAATGGTTCCATTTTCTTGCACTTCACAGGATATATCTTCTTTGGCAACTCCTGCTAAATAACCTCGGATTACAAAATGGTTTTCATCCTCTTCGATTGGATCAATTTCCACTTCTCGAACTTCGATCTCTTCTGAAACCCGAGTCCCTGCGGCCCCAGTTTTAGTTTTGGCTGGCCGACGAGTGCCCTTCACCTCAAATTTCGTTTCCTGGGATTCACCTCTCCGCCCTAGCGGCAAACCTCCGCCAAAAGGTCTCCCCAAAACGTGACCCTTGACTCCACTCTGAATTTTGACCAGTTTGCTTAAATCCAATCCTCCTAAAAGATTGCCAACAAGGCCAGCATCACCGCTAGCTCTTCCTCTCGGCTTTCTTCCTGGTATTGATCCTTTCGGTGGTATCGGACTCATCTTTTTACCTCCTATTCTTTTTGAAAGTTACTATTTACATCTTACAAAATCTCAAAATAAAAATCAAGATGCCATCTGTATGGCGAATATTTACTAAATCCGGCATTGTCTTTATACTAATAAATGTCACTCCCTTGCCGGGTCGTCTAGCGGTAGGACACATGCCTCTGAAGCATGGTACCGGGGTTCGAATCCCTGCCCGGCAGCCAATTAGGACAAAACGAGTTTCCCGCCTCGCTTTTCCGTCGCCAAATTTCGTTTTTTGCTTCGCAAAAAGCGCCGCAAGAAAAGGTGTTGCCCTTGCCCCAACCCTCCCGCCTGCCCCGTAGTGAACGCAAAGCGTTCTACTACTGGGGTGCGCGGGCAACAGCAAGGAACTCCCTTTTACTAATTTATTGAAATCTAGTATCATTATAGTATAGATAATCGCTGAAC
>PEZL01000028.1 GCA_002774055.1 Candidatus Tagabacteria bacterium CG09_land_8_20_14_0_10_41_14
GCCTTACATTTTAATAACTGTGGCCGGGCTTGGAATGCTTCTTACTCCTTTTTTGGCGGAAGCGGCAAAACCAAAACTCCATTTTTGGAATCCTTTCAGTAATGAAAGCATAGCCGCATTGTCTAATCTAGTTTTAAGCGTGTGCATACACATTTTGGGCATCGCGGCAGGACTCTTTGACAAAGTCTTAAGTATCACCATGGAAGGCGGCTCATTACTGCAGTCCCCAATAGTAAAGGAGGGCTGGACATTCGCGAGAGACTTATCAAATATTTTCTTTATTTTTATCGTAATTTTCATAGGCATTGCCACGATTCTGCAAATACAAGGATACGGGTTCAAACAACTTTTGCTAAAAGTCATTGTTATAGCTCTCTTGGTAAACTTCAGTTTATTTTTCGGGAACACAATAATTAATATTTCAAACAGTCTTGCAAAAGAATTCTACAAGCCAATGGCAGATAAAAACATCAGCGAGGCCTTTACAGCAGGAACTCAAATCCAGACCCTCTACAAAACAAAGGGTACTAGTTACGAAACACAGTTGGCAGACGCGAAATCTACAAGCATAATATTGATAGGTGTCATGGGAAGCGGGCTCACGCTTATTTCCGCTTTTGTGTTGTTTGCCGGCGCCATAATATTCATTCTGCGGGATGTGGCGCTTTCCGTTCTCCTGATATTGGGGCCATTGGCTTTTGTAGGAATGATACTGCCAAAAACCAGCCAATACGCCAGCCAGTGGTGGGAACAACTTATAAAACAGGCACTCCTTGCTCCGGCTTTTCTTTTTATGCTTCTCTTAACGGTCTCAACCATAAGCAAACAATATACAGATATTATCAAACAACCAGGCGGCTTCGCCGCAGCGATAATTGACAAAGGAGGGACTGAAATTTTCGTTCAATACTTAACGCTTATAATACTCATGCTTAGCTGTTTAACCGTGGCGCAACTACTGGGCGGCAAGGCCGCGTCAGCCGGAATGTCGGCGGCAGGATGGGCCAAGGGCAAAACAATCGGCTACGCAGGCAGGATAAGCAGAACAGGAGGAAGATTCGCCGGCAGAGGAGTGGCAAGACTGGCGGAAGGAAAAAAAATCAGCGGAAAAATGGAAAGATTCGCGGCAAGCAGACCAAGACTGGGAGGATGGACAAGAGAAAAGATGCAGCAGATTGCCGGACTTGGCGGTAGAAAAGAACAAATAGAAAGACAAGTCCAGAGGGGAATGACCCTGCCTGCTGAACAACGCGCCGAGTATTTGATGAATCTTGCCAAAGGACCGCTGGCAGACAAACAGGCGCAAAAAGAAATGTTCAAAAAGATGTCGTACCGAGAACGAGTGGAACTGACCGCGAAATCGCCCGCGTTCACTAAAAAACCATCTGAGTCCGAAGAATCTCCTTACGACAAACTGTTAAAAACTCTAGGCCCTGAAGAAAGAGAAAAAACAGAGAAGTCATTCAAAGAAGTTCGTTTCGCCAATATAGTGAAACAACTCGGAGATAAAGACAATCCATTGGAAGATTCAGAAAGAGAAGAATTATACAAATCCCTGACAGAAAAACAGGTCAAGACCATCATAGACAAAGGGGGCGAGGCGGCAAAAGATTTTTTTGATGGGATGAAAAACACTCTCGGTTCAGACCTTAACAAATTATCAGATAAACTTGCGGAAAAAGGAAACAAAGGGCTGGCAGGATGGATGCAAAGCACGTTAGCCGCGCCGGTTTTAAAATTCTACGGTCTTGAAAGAAAATCCGCCAAATCCACCAAAAATAATTAAAAAATAAACAAACATGGACACACAACAAAACACAATAATGGAAAAATTCAAAAAACTCCCAGCCGATGTGCAGGAAGCCATTTTCAGTATAGAAACAGCCGACATCATTATGAAAACCGGCAAAGAAAACGGCTTAAACATTGAGCAAATCGGTATTTTAGGAGAAGAAACCGGCAATCTCATGCTGGGTATTACCCGACCGAATGACTTTATAGAAAAAATAACCGGCCAATTGAAAATAGACAAAATTAAAGCGCGAAAAATAGCGGAAACTTTAAACAAACAGGTCTTTTCCAAAATAAGAGAGTCGCTTCAAAAAATCCACGGCCACGGCGTTTCCGCGGAAAAAACAGCCCCGACAATAACGCCGCAAACCATAAAACCGCGCGCTTACATCGATGAAGAACAGCCCGTTCGTTCTTCAGCGGAAACAATCCAAAAAAAACACCCCTACATCCAGGGCCAAGACCCATATAGAGAACCGATTAATTAGCCAACATGCGATACCAAGTTCCACAATTTATTGATGTTGAAGACAAAATATTCGGCCCGCTGACACTCAAACAATTTCTCTATCTGGCCGGTGGAGGAGCGGCTATCTTTCTTTTATACACTACCCTCCCATTTTTCCTTTTTATAATTTTTGCCGCGCCGATCGGGATTTTCGCAGCCGCACTGGCTTTTTATAAAGTGAACAATCAACCCTTCATAAAGGTGACGGAAAACGCTATAGCCCATTTCACCAAGACAAAGGTTTACACGTGGAAAAAGAGAATGCCAAAAAAAGCGCAAAGAAGCGCAACTGCAAAAGAAACAGGTCCGAAAAAGAAAGAAGAGATAACCGCCCCGACACTTACAAAAAGCAGACTAAACGAACTTGCATGGAGCCTGGATATTAAAAATAAAATAGACCGTGACGGACAATAAAACAACAATCAAATCAAAAGCCTCGCAGGATTTCGTACCCATAAAAGAAATACGGGATGGAGTTGTGGTTTTAAACAACAACTCCCTGCGAATGATCGTAATGGTTTCCTCTCTAAACTTTTCCCTGAAATCGGAAGGAGAACAACAGGCCATCATCAATCAATATCAAAGTTTTTTAAATTCCCTTGACTTCTCGGTTCAATTTCTGATCCAATCGCGAGACTTAAACATTGAACCGTACCTGGAAGTTTTGAGAAAAAAAGAAGCCGAACAAACGGACGAACTCCTCAGAATGCAAACTAAAGAATACGTGGAATTCGTACGAGAATTCGTAAAAGCCACAAAGATAGTAAACAAAAACTTCTACATCGTGGTCCCCTACGACCCCGCTCTCCTGGGAACGAAACAAACCGGCCCCGTTTTCAATTTCATCAATAAATTATTCGGGAGCAAACAAAAAGAAAAAGAACAAAGCGAAAAAGACAAACTAAACGAATACAAACCCCAACTGCAGCAAAGAGTTGACACGGTAATTCAGGGCCTTTCAAGAACAGGTGTAAAAACCGCGCCCCTGAATACGGAAGAACTGATAGAACTTTTCTATACACTTTATAACCCGGGGGAAACGGAAAATATAAAACTTCCCCAAACACAATAACCAAAATGGCGCTGTTCAACAAAGAAAAAAATAAAAAAGAGGAAGAACAAATTCTACCGGTTTATCCCGAGCAGATTTACAGCGCCGGGGTTCTGGAATTGCGCGATATTATCGCCCCTTCCGCCCTCCAGATAAACTCCAACTTCCTAAAACTAGGCAGCAAAATAGCGAAAACTATTTTTATATTTTCTTACCCCCGTTTTCTTTCAGCCGGATGGTTTTCCCCCATTATAAACATGGACAAAGTTTTTGACGTCTCTATTTTTGTAAACCCCATTGATACTTCCTACATCCTTAAACAACTTCAAAAAAAAGTGGCGGAGGTTCAGTCCCAAATCAGCATACGCGAAGAAAAAGGCCTTATCAGAGACCCGCAACTTGATACCGCCCACCAAGACCTGGAAAACTTAAGAGACCAACTGCAACAGGCGCAAGAACGTTTATTCAGCCTGGGCCTTTACATCACACTCTACGCGGAAACAATGGAAGAACTGAATTCTCTGGAAAAAGAAGTGCGTTCAATACTTGAATCAAAACTGGTTTATTCAAAACCTGCTCTTTTCCAACAGGCAGAAGGATTCAACACCATTCTTCCCTTATGTACTGACAAACTCCAAAATTATACAAAAATGAATTCTTCTCCTCTTTCCACTCTTTTTCCTTTTATCTCCTACGACCTCACCTCAAACAAAGGAATACTCTACGGCATCAACAGACATAACAATAGTTTAATACTTTTTGACCGTTTTTCTTTGGAAAACTACAACTCGGTCATCTTTGCCAAGGCCGGCGGGGGCAAATCATACACCACCAAATTGGAAATACTCCGCTCTTTAATGTTTGGCATGGACGTTATTGTTATTGACCCGGAACGGGAATACGAATATCTCACCCAGGCCGTAGGCGGAAGGTACTTTAATATTTCTCTCAGTTCAAAAAACCACATCAATCCATTTGACCTCCCGATACCGCGCGAAGATGAAGCCCCAAGTGATGTTTTAAGGTCTCATATTATAAACCTAATTGGGCTATTCAGAATTATGCTGGGAGGTTTAACTCCCGAAGAAGATTCAATTTTAGACCACGCCGTCACGGAAACGTACGCCTCAAGAGATATCACGCCCGACTCCGATTTCACCGGCGCGACTCCCCCGATTCTTTCCGATTTGGAACTGGTGCTTGCGGGAATGGAAGGCGGAGAAATAATGGCCCAGAAACTAAAAAAATACACCCAAGGAACATGGGCCGGCTTTATCAACCAACCGACAAACGTGGATATAAACAGCAAATTCATAAGTTTTTCAGTGCGAGATATGGAAGACGAACTGCGGCCCGTGGCAATGTATCTTATTATTAATTTTGTCTGGAACGCGGTCCGACGCCAGCTCAAAAAAAGGCTGCTGATTATAGACGAGGCTTGGTGGATGATGAAATCCGATGATGGCGCTTCCTTCCTTACGCACATCGCAAAACGCGCGAGAAAATATTATCTGGGAGTCTGCACAATCACGCAGGATGTAGGCGACTTTTTAGCATCTCCGTACGGCAGTCCGATTATCACCAACTCCGCGATCCAGCTGCTTCTCAAACAATCGCCGACGGCAATCGACCTTATTCAGGAAACATTCAAACTAACCGAAGAAGAAAAATTCCTGCTTCTGGAATCGGATGTGGGCGAAGGAATCTTTTTTGCCGGATTAAAACATGTGGCAATAAAAATAATCGCCTCTTACACGGAAGACCAAATAATCACTTCCGACCCGGAACAGCTTTTGGCAATTAAAAAAGCGAAAGAAGAAATGCATGGATGAAGCAACAACAATAGAAAACGCGCGGCTGCTTGAACTGGAAACACAGAGAAATTCGGAACAAACCAGAAAAAATTTAGAAACTCCTGCCAAGAGCAAAAGCCGTGTTGCCAAAGCAAAAGCGTCATTGTCTTTCAGTAAAAAATTAGCAAAACACTGGCTTATTTTAGGAGCGGCGTTATTTTTTGATTTATTGGCCTTAATTCCCTTTATAAGCGTTATTTTCAATTTAATTTTCGGCGGGATTTTATTTCTGTATTTTGGACATAAAAAAATGGGAAAAAACGCCGTAGTAATACTTGGGGGAAGTATGGTTGATTTCATATTCAGCATTCTGCCCGTCAATACCGCGGCCACCGTAATTAGAATAGCGGTCAAAGAAACTTCCTGATATAATTTAAATATAAAACATAAAGCATGAAGCATGAAACTTGTAATATATAACATAGCAAAAATATCACTTATTGTTTTACTTTTTGCGCTTGCGTTGTCTCATCAGGCAAAAGGCGCGGATGACAATTTTGACCTTCTGTGGCAGGCGAAAACTTATGTTCCCCATTGGTACCAAGGAAAAGCGCTGGCCGGAATCGAATCCGAAGTAAAAATAGTCGCTGTCAACCGATCCCCTTATGCTTCGCAAAATCTTGATTTCGACTGGTTCCTGAATTTTGAAAAGGATTTTAGGGCTTCGGGTGTTGGAAAAAATTATTTCATCACCACTCTCAGAAGATACGAAAACACAACCATAACCGTAAAAATCTGTGACGCTGAAAAAAAACTTATCACAGAAAAAGGAATTATTTTATCCGCCAACGACGGCTCCGCAAAAATACTTTTTTACAAACAGCACCCCCTTCTGGGCGCGTTGTTTAACCAAGCACTCAAAGATAATTTACGCCTGACAGAAGAAAACATCGCCATCAAAGCCGAACCGTATTTTTTCTCGTACAAAGGCGCCGCGCCACTCCTAAATTATTCCTGGAAAATGAACAACGCGAACCTGGCCGAGGCGGGAAACCGCAACACCATCAACCTGAAAATACCCGGCCTGGAAATTGGCAGCAGTGTAATCGGCGTTAAAATAACAAATCCTGAAAACATATATCAGGCTCTTGGTAAAGAAAAAGAAATAAGAATCAATTATGGCGCGAATTTTTAAAAACAAAAAAATAATATTTGTACCGTTGATTAGCGCGGCCATACTCTTATTTTTGTCTTGCTCTGTCTTTTTAACACAGAGAGTATCTGCCAATGGCCCTATAGAACTGAAAAAAATCTGCGACGACCCTAAACCAGCGGCAACCTCTACCAGTTTTTCCTCTCTCGCCACTAAAATATTTCGATTTTCAATAGTAGCGGCGGCGCTTTTAGGGGTAATCATGATTACAATAGGCGGATTTATGTATGTAGCCGCCGCCGGCAGCACCAGCACAATAACAAAGGCGAAAGATATGATATGGAACGCGATAATCGGGCTAATAATAGTAATCAGCTCTGTTTTTATCCTTTGGACCATCAATCCGGACTTGGTTAGTATGAAATTGCCCATACCGGAGGTGAAAATAGAACCTATACCGCCGCCACCGCCACCGCCACAATATAAATGCGTCCATTGGTTCTTCGTCACACCCGAATGTCCCAAAGGTAGAAAAAAAACAGATAACTCTAATTGTACCGACTGTCACTCACCAGATATCTGTTGTGCCTTAATTGATTGATTTCGAAGGAGGATCATCCGGCGGTGGTGGAGCAGGCGGAGAATTCTAATAATCCATGACCAAACAAACGACAATCATAATAGCGATAATCAGCGGACTTATCATACTGGGTCTGGGGCTTTTTCTGATTCTGCGTTCGGACGAAGAAACGCCGGCTGCCGAAGAAGGGCAGGCGCCATCATTTCCAATCGGTGAAGAAATGGTCTTTCCAGCGACAGGCGGAGAAACCGGGGAACCGACAATAATAGAATACGGCGGCCTCGTAGAAGGAGAACTATCAAGCGCGCTGATTCAACTCACCGATTTTGCCGTTTCCGGAGCCGTTTTTGAACCTGAAACCGAAAAAATACGATACATTGAGAAATCAACCGGCCATGTTTATGAAATAGGCGCTAACGGGCAAAACAAAAAACAGCTGACCATCACCACCATTCCGGGGATTTATTCGGTTGACTGGTCAAAAGACGCGGCAAGGGCGATTCTGAAATATTTTGATTCCGAAACAGAAACAGCGCGGACGTTTTTGGGTTCTTTTATGGCCACATCAACAGAGGGAGTGTTTCTTCCGTCTTCCACAACGGACGCGGCCGCATCACCGTCAGAAAACAACAAACTATTCTACCTCATGAATGGAGAATACGGCGCGGGAATCATTTCCACTTTTGAAAACAAAAACATAAATGAAGTTTTCTCTTCCGCGTTCTCCGAATTTATAATTGACTGGCCGCAAACAAACACCATTACACTTCTCACCAAACCGTCGGCCAGCGCGCAAGGTTATCTTTACAAAATAGACCCGCGGTACAAGAGCTTTACTAAAATTCTCGGAGAGATAAAAGGCCTTACCGCGCTTTACTCCCCCACAAACGACAGAATTATTTACAGTGAAAGCCGAAACAAATCCATAAACACAAAAATCTATGACACAAAAAACCAAACCGCGGCCAGTTTGGGAATAACGACGCTGCCTGAAAAATGCGTATTCAGTAAAACGGATGAAAATAAAATCTACTGCGCCGTACCAATCTCAATGCCGTCCGCGAAATATCCGGATGAATGGTATCAAGGGTTAATCTCCTTCTCGGATAATCTTTGGCAAATAAACGTGAATACCGGAATAGCAAAAATTATTTTTTATAAAAGCGATTTTGACATAACAAATCTTTTCACCGACAAGAACGAAAACTATCTCTTTTTTACAAACAAAAAAGACTCCACACTCTGGAGCCTTCAAATATCTAATGACTAGTGGCTAGTGCTAACTACAGATACGGCCGAATTACCACCTGGCGCTCGGGCTCTTTCCCTTCACTTGAAGTGATTATGTCCGGATAATCCGCCAGACTGCTATGAATAACCCTCCTTTCAAAAGAATTCATCGCTCTTAACGCAATCTCTTTTTTAAAATATCTTACCCTTTGCGCGTTAAGTCTTGCCAGATTTTTCAATTCCTCTATTTTTTTCTCCTGATAATCATTGACATCCAAAAAAAAATTTAAATCTTCTTTTGTCACATCCTCGTCTCTGCAAAAAATTCTTTTTACCAAATGATTCAAAGAAATAAGATTCTTTCCATTTTCTCCGATAAACAATTCCCCTTCGGGAGTTTTTAAAATAAACCTGAGCCCCTCCGCCGCTTCCAAAACCTCCACCCTGGCGTCAAGCGTAAGTTTTTCAAGAATCTCCTCAATTATTTTTTTAATTTTTGTCTTTTTTTCTTCCGTTTCCATCATTTTTTTCTTTAAGTTTTTTGGCCTTTCTGGCCACAACCATCTCGTGCACTATAGCAAAAACATTAGAGGTTGTCCAATATAAAGCCATACCGGAAGAAAAACGCTGGGCTATAAAAAAAATAAAAACAGGCATAACATATTTCATCTGAACGCTCATGCTTTTTTGGAGTTCGTTTTTAAAAGATCTCTCTTTTGACTCTGTTTTTTTTATTTTTGGGATTGTCAGCTTCATTTGAAAAAACTGGGAAGCCGCGGCCAGGGCGGACAAAACATAACTGGCTTTTGATAAATCTATAAGCCCCAAAAAAATAAAATTTATTTTTTCCGGAATATCAACAAAAGAATAAAATAGGCCTTCTTCAATCAGCACGCCCTGCCTTAACAGCATAAAAAGGGCGATAAATATAGGGAGTTGAACTAAAATCATCAAAAAACCGGAGAAGGGACTGATGCCGTGCTCGCGATACAATCGCATAATTTCTTGCGCCTGCTGCTGTTTATCTTTAATTTTCTTTTTAACCTTGGAAATCTCGGGCTCAATCTCTTTCATCTTCTTCTGGGTGACAATGGAACGATGGCTCAAGGGAAAAATAATAAAACGCACCACGAGCGTCAAAAGAATAATGGCAAAACCCACATCATTAAAAGGAAGAACATCCGTCAAAAAAAGGAGCCCGTTATAAAGAGGTTTATACAAAACCGTGTGAAAAATCGCGCTAATCATTATTTTTTAAAATATTTGATTTTTTAAAAAGACTGTTAATTTGTTTTTTTATATCCTGAAAAGTTAAATCACCCGCTCCTTCCTTGGCATAAATCACCACCACAAACCCATTTTTTATTTTTTCAATATTATCAGACACTACCGAACGTATTCTTCTTTTTAATTTATTTCTTTCCACCGCTTTCTTCGCAACAGAAGAAGAAACAACTATCGCGAAACGAATTGAATTAAAACTTCCGGCTAAAGAAAGATTAAAATTGGCCGAAGAAAATGTTCTTTTTCTGCTTTTTTTAAAAGAATCAAACTCTGTCTTTCTGAAACGGTTTTGGGAAGGTAACATTTTGAAAAATAAAATTAAACGGCCAATTTTTTTCGGCCTTTTCTTCTTCTCTTTTTGATAATTTTTTTACCGGATGCCGTCCTTGACCGCTTTAAAAAACCGTGAGTTTTTTTCCTTTTCTTTTTTTTAGGTTTATATGTTACTGACATACTACTATATTACAATATAACCCCCTAAAAGCAAATAAAAAATCAAAAACCCGCATTATTCACATGTTATGCACACTTTATTAACATTCACCCACAAATTCACGTTTTACGCCATACTTATTCATAGTGTATAATGTAAAACATGGAGGAGATAAGAAAAGAAAAAATATGGAGAAAGGTATTGGGTGAACTGGAATGCGTGGTTTCCAAAGCAAACTTCTCCACCTGGTTTCAAAATACCAGCGTAAGAGACGAAAAAAACGGAATTGTTTTTATAAATGTACCGAACAGTTTTACAAAAGAATGGCTCAAGAACAAATACAATAAATTCATTCTCGGAGCGCTGAGAAAAACAGATCCCTTGATAAAAGATATTGAGTATACAATATGTGATAAAATTAACCCCATACCGCTAAAAAAGAGCCAACGTTACTATTCTTTGAACAACTCGAGCGATGACGCGCAGCTTGAATTTAACGAAATAAATCAGACAAAAGAATCATTAAATCCCCGCTACGACTTTGATAATTTTGTAGTTGGGGCTTTTAATGAATTAGCCCACGCGGCAGCCGTGGCCGTTACGAAAAATCCGGGTACTTTATACAACCCCCTCTTCATATACGGGGGAGTTGGATTGGGAAAAACCCATCTCCTTCAAGCCGCCGGTAATGCCATGAAAAAAAACAATCCTAATTTTAAAATAAAATACATTACTTCCGAAAAATTTGCCAACGGTATTGTAGAGTCTATAAGAAATAACACAACCCACACATT
>PEZL01000032.1 GCA_002774055.1 Candidatus Tagabacteria bacterium CG09_land_8_20_14_0_10_41_14
CCAATAGATTTAAAGGAGTAAGAGCGGCTGTTTTATATAAATTTTCAGCCGAGATCGTAAGATTGGCGCGTCAACATAACAATGCTAATATTTTATCTTTGGGAGCGCGGTTTATTTCTGAAGATGAAGCAAAAACAGCCGTTGAAATATTTTTGGAAACCGAGTTTAACGGAATTGGCGAAAACGAACGCCACTTGCGAAGAATTAAAAAAATTGATTTATGAATTATGTTCCCAAAATTGGACTGGAAATACACGCCGAACTTAAAACCAAAACCAAGATGTTTTGCGACTCTCCCAATGACCCGGACGAAAAACATCCTAATGTAAACATTTGCCCGGTTTGCATGGGTTATCCGGGAACATTGCCTGTTATAAATAAAGAAGCGGTAAAAAGCGTCTTGCGCGCGGGTTTGGCCATAAATGGCAAATTGGCGGATTTTACTCAGTGGGACCGCAAAAATTATTTTTATCCTGATTTGCCGAAGGGGTACCAAATCAGCCAGTATAAATATCCTTTGGTAAGCGGCGGGGTTTTGAATAACGTAAAAATTACAAGAATTCATCTGGAGGAAGACACGGGTCGGCTTATACATGACGGCGATGTCAGCCTGGTGGATTTTAACCGCGCCGGCGTGCCGCTTATGGAACTGGTTACTGAACCGGATATTACTTCCGCAGAGCAGGCGAGAAGATTTGCCGAAGAACTGCGTTTACTTCTGCGCTATCTTGAAATTTCTGAGGCTGATATGGAAAAAGGACAGTTAAGGATTGAAGTGAATATATCACTTGGAAACTCGGTTTCCAAACGAGCAGATTTTAAAAAATCTGTTTTAGGCACAAAAGTGGAAATTAAAAATCTTAATTCGTTTAAATCGGTAGAACAAAGCATTAACTACGAGATTAAAAGACAGGCAGGGGTTTTGGGTAAGGGAGAAAAAGTTATTCAGGAAACGCGCGGCTGGAATGAAAATAAACAAAAAACTTTTTCCCAGCGCAGCAAGGAAGAGGCGCGTGATTACAGATATTTTCCCGAGCCGGATTTGCCTCCGTTAAAAATAAACGAGATAGAAGATTTCCAAAATCTGGAAAAAACATTGCCGGAATTGCCATGGCAAAGAAGAGAACGCATGGAAAAAGAATATAAATTGCCTCGAGAAGCCGTTAATCTTTTGGTGGAAAATAAAAAAATGGCGGATTTTTTTGAAGAGGCGATTTCGGAGAGCAGGGCCGAGACTAAGAAAAAAGTTACGGGTTTAACTTTAAATTATCTTACTTCCGATTTGGCGGGCATTATGAGAGAAAAGTATTTGGATTTTGATAATTTATTGCTTACTGCTGAAAACTTTGCTGATTTAATAACAATGCTGTCTGAGGATAAAATTTCTTCGCGGGCGGCCAAGGATGTTTTGAAAGAAATGGTGGAAACCGGCGCGGAGCCGCACGTGGTAGTGCTGGAACACGGCCTTGAACAGACAAGCGATGACGATTTAATAATGACGGCCGCCCAAAAAGTCGTTGAAGAAAATCCGAGAGCCGCGGAAGATTATAAAAAAGGCAAGGAAAGCGCTTTACAATTTTTGGTTGGCATGATGATGAAAGAAACAAAAGGCGCGGCCAATCCGCAAAAAGCCGTCGAGATATTGCAAAAGTTACTAGAGAATTAACAATTAATTAAGCCATAAAATATACACATGGACAAGTTAAAAATTTGTCCGTGTTTTGTTTGGTTTTTGTGGTAAATAAAGACATAGACCGCACGCTTCAGGGTATTGTGCGCGATGTCGCCAAGACGCGCATGGATGAACCGAAATTGCAAAAAATTGTCAGGCATATGAAGTCTATTTACCCTTTTATCCCGGAAGAATTTATTGTAAAACGCGCGAAATGGCACAGGGGGCTTATCAGCGGCAGGGGAAAAAAGTTAATGGGCAAAAATTTGCCCGGTATAGGTAGGATTGACCTTAGCGGCGGAACACAGGAGTTTGAAATTCCCCGAGCGACATTCACGAACCCTTTCTCTTTGAATGTCGAGTCACTTAAAAAACCGATTTCCATTATGGTTTTGAACGGCGCCAATCTCGGTATTAAACACGGCGCTGATATTGTGGGTAATGTTGCCAGAAAAGCGTTGAGCGATGCTGAAGAACGAAAAGATAAAGCGGTAATTCTTACAAACTTTTTATGTTTTGATTTAAAAAAAGCCGGCGGACCGGCAAAAACAGCGCGGGCGCAGGTATTGAGAAACAATATCAATCCCGAATTAATTCAGGACCCTCTGTATAGAAAAGTGGTTGAAAATATAATTGCTACAAATCCGATGAACGAAATTGCTTATCGCACGCCGGAAGAACTTGTGAACGATGTGCTTGGCGGGTGGACAAAGATTTGCACGAAACCAAATCACAAATTGGAATATAGCGGTCCGATACGTGTTGTTATCGGGCTTAACGAACTCGCTTTAATTTTTGCCGTCACTTATTGGGAAATTAGATGGTGGACCATAAAAAAACAGAAAGAACTTAGAGCGGATAAAAAAATAGCAAAGGAGGCGTTGAAAAAAGCAGAACAAAGATTGCGCGATGCTGAAAATGAGGACGATTCTGATGAAATTCAATTTGCCAGCAAGAAAGTGATTGCCGCTCGCGCGCGAATAGAATCCATAGAACATCAATTAGCCAGAACAACAATTTCAGATATTGCCAATCAGGAGTCTCAAAGATTTTTTGCTCACGCCTACAGCGTGGTGGTTCAAAAGATAGAAGCAGCTATACCCAACGCTAAAGTAATCGGTGAAGGCACGAGCCATATACAAGCTGGCGATAAAAAAAATGAGAAGCGATGACATTGATGGCTCTATGGTTTACCAGCGAGGGCCGAAGAATTTATGGTTGATGTGCTGTTCTGACCAACATTGGGGCGGCAGGTCAAAGGAATTTGTGTGGGACGAAACAAGAAAAGTGCGCCTTAGCATGGCCGAGGCTGTTTTTGAAATGATGAGACGCGAGGGGCTTTGTAAAAACACGGATATGCCCATCCATGTTTTGTGCTCTCCCGATGACCCGACACAAGCGCAAAACGTGAAGTATAGAACCGAGCCTCATCCGCAACAGATCCCTTATCATTTGATAGAGAAAATTACCGGCAATCTTTTGTTTCAAGCCAAAAATGCTAAAACCAAAAAAGGAATTTTTGAAGCGGCAGAAAAGATCCGCAGATTATCTCTTGTTCAATTTGAAAAAAGGGGTTCTGATTTTGTCTTTGAACAGTTGATGCAGATGATGGAAAGGCACATTGAGCCCAATCTTGATGTGTTTAGCGCCATTTTGCGGCGCGCCCAAGCGGCAGATTTACTGATAGAGGGTGTTGGAGAGATGGTTGCCGCTGAATACGGCGGTTACGATTCTAGAAATATCGGGTTTATCAATTTAGGTACAGGAAATCATTTCAGTAGAACTATGGATTCCGAAATGATTGAAGGTCCTTTATACGCGCAGAGATTGAGAGATTTGCTTTGCGGAATGGATGAATGGAAGAATAAAAAAGAATTGATTAAGAAGTCGGTTGTTTCCCCTGTTTATGGGCAGACATGTATTGGTTGGGGTGTAATTTCGGTAAAAGGCAAATATCAAGATGGCATTGAGATTCGCTCGGCACCAACCAATATGGCCGGTTGGGGAGATACACTGAAGGGCCACGTAAAAAGAGATTTGCAGCGCGGAAATTACAGCAGAATCTGGAATAAAAAATTGCCTGTGATAAAAATTTTTGGCGACAAGCACTTTTTCGGCGGCGTCAGCACCAGTTACGCCGTTTATCATATGTCGCCGGCGGCGGTTTATACCGACGCTTACGGCGAACGTGGTTTTCCGCCGAATAATACCGGGGTTTCTTTTTTGGGAGTGCCGGTTGACGGTCCGGATAGCGGCCCGATTTTCTGGCGCACATTACCCTTTGACGTAATTAAAGATTTTATGGAAGAAAATCCTCGTTCGTTTGATTGGGCAGAATTTTTGCCTAATCCGGTATAAATAAATTTTAAACCCTGAACTTTGTGTTCAGGGTTTTTTTTGATGTATTTTTTGTTATAATTTACTCAATGAATCCCGTTAGAGATCCAGGGTGTGGATTTAATCAACGGGTTTCAAAAATAAAAAATAATTTATTTTAATCAAATTTTTAATATTAATTAACGGAAACAAATGTTTCCTATCTCTAACGGGATGAATCCTCAATGGAAAAATTTAATAAATAGTTTAAAGAAAAAAGGTGTGTTAAAAACACCGAATATTATTTCCGCTTTTGAAAAAATAGACAGGAAAGATTTTGTAATTGACGAATATAAAAACAGCGCCTATATTGATGAGGCGCTTCCGATTGGCGAGGGACAAACAATTTCTCAGCCATACACGGTTGCCTTTATGCTGGAATTACTTCAACCCAAAAGCGGTAATAAAATTTTAGACATTGGTTCCGGTTCCGGATGGCAAACCGCGCTTTTGGCCGAAATAGTGGGGAAACATGGTAAAGTTTATTCAATAGAAATAATTCCCGAGCTTTGCAAATTTGGAAAAGAAAATATTTCAAAATATAATTTTATAGAAAAAAGCCTGCCTGCCGGCAGGCAGGGCATTGTGGAATGTTTTCACCAAAGCGCCGAAAACGGCTTGCCGGAAAAAGCGCCCCTTGATGGTATAATTGCTGCCGCGGCCCTTGATGAAAAAGTGCCGGAACAATGGTTTAATCAATTAAAAACAGGCGGGCGATTGGTTGCGCCAATCAGAAATTCCGTTTGGCTTTTTATCAAAACAGATAATGAAAAATTTGAACAACACGAATACGCAGGATTTGCCTTTGTCCCGTTTGTCTAAACGGCAAAGAATAATTACCCGGGGTGTTTTATTGGTTGCAATCGGTTTTTTAATGGTGGCTGTTTTTATGTCGCCCCCGGTTGATTTTCCGATAAATCAGGTGGTTATTGTTGAGAAAGGGCAAATCTTCAATGAAATCTCGCAAAATTTTAAGCAGCAAAAGCTTATACGTTCTTCCTTGATTTTTGAAACCCTTGCCTGGATGCTCGGAAAAGAAACAGAGGTCAAGGCCGGAGAATATTTTTTTGAAGAAAGAATCGGGGCTGTTGGATTGATAAAAAGAATCACCAACGACACTTATCAAAATAATCTTATAAAAATCACTATTCCCGAGGGCTGCACATTAAAAGATATTGCTTCTCTTTTTGTCAATAAGGGCATTTGGCAAACAGTAGAATTTGATAAATCTCTGGAAGGTTATCTTTTTCCCGATACTTATTATATTCCCGTATCCATTACCCCCGAAGCCATGGCCGCCATTATGAAAGAAACTTTTGATAAAAAGGTTTTAGCGGGCTTGAGTGAAGAAATAAAAAATAATGAACGCGATCTTTCCGATATTATCATAATGGCTTCGCTTTTGGAAAAAGAGGCCTCAAGGGAACGGGATAAGCAAATTATCGCGGGAATTTTGTGGAAACGTTTAGACGTTGATTTTGCCTTGCAGGTTGACGCGGTTTTTCCTTTTATTATCGGTAAAAATACTTTTGAACTTACTTTGGAAGATTTAAAAATAGATTCTCCTTATAATACTTATTTGTATACGGGTCTTCCGCCGGGGCCTATTTGTAACCCGGGGTTGGATTCTATCAAGGCCGCGCTTAATCCCGTTGAAACTGCCAATTGGTATTATCTTTCGGACAAAGAAGGAAATACCTACTATAGTAAAACCTACGAAGAGCACCTGATAAAAAAAGAAAAATATTTAAAATAAACAACCATTTTCAATATTTACGTCTTGCGGTTACGTAAATTTTGGAATATAGTGTATAATGTGTTTATGGCGGAATTTTATCATACTATTAATCGCGGAGTGGATAAGAGAAAAATTTTTCTTGACGATCAAGACCGTTTTAGATTCATCCATGATTTATTTGAGTTCAACGATCAAGATTTAGTTAAAACAACTTTTTATGCATTTTCTAAAATCAAAAAACAAGTTGTTAAAATAGAGCAAAAACAAGAAAAGAAAAAACCCAGAAAACTTTTGGTTAATATTTTAGCCTTTTGTTTAATGGATAATCATTACCACTTACTTTTAGAACCCCTGATAGAAGGTGGAGTTTCCAAATTTATGAAAAAATTGAATATGGGATATTCAAGGTATTTTAATACCAGACACGAAAGACAAGGAACGCTGTTTGAAGGAAGATATAAACGAGTTTTAGTTAAAAACGAAGCGCATTTTATTCATTTGCCTTATTATATTCACTTAAACCCGCTGGATTTTAAATTTTACGGTTGGCGCGAAAGAAAGATAAAAAACCATAAAGAGGCGATGAAATTTTTAGAAGATTATCGTTGGTCTAGCCATCTAGATTACATCGGAAAAAAGAATTTTCCGTCCGTCACCCAAAGAGAATTTTTGTTGGATTTTTTTGGCGGTCCAAAAGAATATAAACGAAAAATACGAGAGTGGTTGCAAAATATAGACCTAGAAAGCATAAAGGATATTTCCTTAGAATAGTTTTCAATATTTACGTCTTGCGGTTACGTAAATTTTAAAATATGGGAAAAGCAGAAGAAACAGGAAAAAAAGTATTTGTGGCTATGAGCGGTGGGGTGGATAGTTCTGTATCTGCGGCCTTGCTGAAAAAACAAGGATATGATGTTTGTGGGGTTTTTATTAAAGGTTGGTATCCCAAAGGCATACCTTGCGCCTGGAGACAAGACAGGCGAGACGCCATGGCCGTGGCGGCAATTTTGGATATTCCTTTTTATACCTTTGATTTTGAAAAAGAATACAAAAAACACGTAATTGATTATATGCTCAAAGAATATAAATCCGGACGAACGCCCAATCCGGATATAATGTGCAATAAGTACATAAAGTTTGATTTGTTTTTGAAGAAAGCGTTGAAAATGGGCGCCGACAAAATTGCCACCGGCCACTACGTGAAGCTTGAAACATGTAACTTGAAGCATAAAAAAGACGATAAAAATGCTTCACGTTTTACGCTTCATGCTTCAAGAGACGATAATAAAGACCAAAGTTATTTCCTTTGGACCCTTACGCAAAAACAATTAAAATATTGCCTCTTTCCCATCGGCAATTATCTGAAAAGCGAAGTGAGAAAATTGGCAAAGAAATTTAAATTACCGGTAGCCGGCAAAAAAGACAGCCAGGGCCTTTGTTTTGTGGGAGAGTTTAAGATGGAGGATTTTTTAAAAGATTATATAAAACCCAGGCCCGGAAGGATTTTAGACGACAAAGGAAACGAGGCAGGCAGGCATAAAGGTACGCAATATTACACAATTGGCCAGCGCCACGGCGTGGGCGCCAGGGGCAAAGAGCCGTATTATATCGTGGAAAAAGATTTGAAAAAAAATATTTTGATTGTGGCAGCGGTCAATGAGGAAAAGGAATTTTATAAAAAAGAAGTGAAAATAAAAAAAGTTAACTGGATTTCGGGCAAAGCGCCGAACTTCAAAAAAACTTATTTAGCCCGTATTCGCTACCGCCAACCACTCCAATCCTGTCGGATTGTAAATCCGAAATCCGAAATTCGAAATTCGAAACATTGCAGAATTATTTTCAACAAACCACAAAGGGCGGTTGCCCCGGGTCAATCCTTGGTTTTATACGACAAAAACGTTCTTCTCGGCGGCGGAGTTATTTGCTAGTATACAATTATGACCTCCGATGAAATTCGGCAAAAATTCCTAGATTTTTTTTCCGCCAAGGGCGGAAAAAAAGGGCACGCTATAATCCCATCGGCCTCTTTGGTACCGGAAAATGATTCTTCGGTTCTTTTTACTACTGCCGGGATGCATCCGCTAGTTCCTTATTTGTTGGGCGAAAAGCACCCACTTGGGAAACGGTTGGCTAATGTGCAGAAATGCGTTAGAACAGACGATATAGACGAAGTTGGCGATGGAATTCATCATACTTTTTTTGAAATGCTCGGCCATTGGTCACTTGGAGATTATTTTAAAGAAGAAGCCATTAAATTAAATTTTGAATTTTTAACCTCGCCAGAGTGGATCGGGATTCCAGTTGAAAAAATAAATATAACAATTTTTGAAGGCGACAATGACGCGCCCCGTGACGAAAAAGCCGCAGCCGTTTGGAAAAATCTCGGAATCCCCAACGAACAAATTTTTTATTTACCCAAAAAAGAGAATTGGTGGGGACCGGTCGGGAAAAGCGGTCCTTGCGGACCAGATACGGAAATATTTTATGAATTTGATATTCCAAAATGCGGGGAAAATTGCAATCCTTCTTGTCAATGCGGAAAATACAGCGAATTGGGCAATATTGTTTTTATACAATACAATAAGAAAACGGACGGCAGTTACGAAGAACTTAAACAAAAGAATATAGATACCGGGCTGGGACTTGAGAGAATAACAGCAGTGTCTGGTGAAAATAAAAAAGATGATTACAAAATAGATATCTTCCAGCCAATTACTAAAAAAATTGAGGAACTTTCTGGGAAAAAATACGAAAATAATATTAGAGTTTTTCGTATAATCGCGGATCACATAAGGGCGGCAGTATTTATTTTAGGAGACGAAAGGGGAATTTCGCCATCCAATATCGGTCAAGGTTATATAGTTAGGCGCTTGATTAGAAGATCTATTCGTCAAGGGAAAATATTAAGTATAAACAAAAACTTTACGAGCGAAGTCGCCAAAGCTTGTATTGGTACGTTAAAAAATATTTATAAAGAAATAGAAAAAAATAAAGACTTTATTTTTAAAGAACTAGAAAAAGAAGAAAATAATTTTAGGAAAACTTTAGAAAAAGGCATGAGAAAATTTGAAAAAAATTCTGACAGCGATATCTCGGGGGAAAACGCCTTTATCCTTTTCTCCACTTACGGTTTTCCTATTGAAATGACCCAAGAATTGGCCGAAGAGAAAGGAATTAAAGTGGACACTGAAGGATTTAAAAAAGAAATGGTCAAACATCAGGAGCTTTCGCGCACAGCCAGTGCCGGAATGTTTAAGGGCGGCTTGGCCGACTCGGGCGAGGAAACTAAAAAACTTCATACGGCAACTCATTTACTTCTGGCTGCTTTACGGAAAGTGCTAGGCGGACACGTGGTGCAAAAAGGTTCTAACATCACGGCCGAGCGTCTGCGTCTGGACTTTTCTTATCCGGAAAAACTTACCGATGAACAAAAAACAAAAGTGGAAAAACTTGTCAACGAAAAAATTAAAGAAAATTTGCCGGTTATTTGCGAAGAAATGAGCCCAAAAGAAGCCGAAAAATCCGGCGCCTTGGGAGAATTTGGCCATAAATATGGAGAAAAAGTGAAGGTTTATTCAATAAATAATTTCAGCCGTGAAATATGCGGCGGCCCGCATGTTGAAAAAACGGGCGAATTGGGTGAGTTTAAGATAAAAAAAGAAGAAGCCAGTTCTGCGCGCGTTAGACGTATTAAGGCGATTATATTATAATGTAATTAATGTTGGGAAGGGAGAAAAAGCAAAAAGGAACAATCGCCGTTTTAGATATTGCCAGCGGTTCTGTTGGTGGAATTTTGTTTACGCGTAACCCGAGCGGTTTACCCAAAATTCTCGCAAGTATCCGCCAAACAACCGATTTTTCAAAAAGACTGAAAGTAAAAAACCTGCAAAAAAATATGCGCAACGCTATTTCAGAGGTCATCGCGTATCTGAAAACAGCAAGAGAAGAAAAACCGGAATTACTGCTATATGTTTTTTCTTCTCCCTGGTTTAAGGCTCAAACTAGAATTTTAAAAATAGAACGACAAAAATCATTTTCCATCGAGCAAAAACTTATAAATGCATTAATAGAGGAAGAAAAACAAACCGTAGCGGGGCGTTGGGAAATATTCGGATTGGACAAGCAGAACCCTGAGTTTGTTGAAGAGGAAGTTATTAAAACGGTTCTGAACGGTTATGAAATAGAAAATATTTTTGGCAAAAAAGTGAAAAAAATAGAGCTGAATCTTTTTTTAAGCCTTGCGCAAAAAGAAATTCTGGAAGAAGTGAAGGATGCGGCTTCCGACTATATAAGTCCTTCAAAAATAAAATTTCATACCTTCCCCTTTGTTCTTTTCAACGTGCTTAAAAATATAATAAACACATTTGAGGGCGCGATGTTTATAGATATCAGCGGAGAAATTACCGACCTTTTTATTATTAGAAACAACATTATTGAGGAAATAGACTATTTTACCAAAGGAGAAAATTTTTTCGTAAATAAATTGTCGGAATCAATGAATACGAATAAAAACGAAGCCAGGGCGAAATTAAAGCAATATGAGAGAGATGAATTAACCAAAGAAAGCAAAGATAAAATCAGAAAAATTTTGTTGGCTGCTTCCGAAAAATGGTCTGATCTCTTGCGCGGATTATTTAAAGACATCACCGCTGATAAATATTTACCGCAAACACTTTATTTTTGCGGTCCCGCCGGCCGGCTGAAAGAATTGGCAGAACAGGTGGTGTCCGAAAACTTTTCCAAATTTACAAGTTTCGGGCAGCCGTTAAATGTTCGCCTGTTCTCGCCGAAATCTTTGAAGTATCATTTTGAATTTGCAAAAGGATTTGCCGATAATCAAGATATATTTTTGCTGATTTCTTCGCTTTTTGCAAATCATTTTTTAAACAAGAAATAACCATGATAAAAAGAAAAATACAAGACATTATCGTCAAAAAACAGAAACGGGTTGTTTTTAATAAAATGCCGGAAAAAGAAACAGAAGCCGAAAATTTTAAAGTTCATAATTATTTTACAAAAGCAAAAGAAAATTCTAGAAGAAACGGGCGTATTTCAAGAGGAAAAATTATTTTTGGCGTTTTTCTTTTTTTGTTATTTCTTGTTGTTGGGGCAAAAACCATTAACGCTTTTTCCAAGGCCGTTATTCAGATTCAACTGCATCAGGAAATAATAAACGTAGATTCAACCCTGAAGGGATTAATCGCCGGCAAGACAATCACAGAACCTTTTGATTTGAGCGTTCAAACCATGGAGATTCAAATAAGCGAAGAGAGATCCCTAGCAGCAACGGGCAAAAAAATAGTTGAGAAAAAAGCAAGTGGTCAAATTGTAATTTATAACGCTTACAGTTCATCTGCCCAGCCGTTTATAGAGCGCACCCGTTTTGAAACGCCCGACGGGAAAATATATCGTATTCAAAATAAAATAATTGTTCCCGGCGCGAAAATTGAGGAAGGTAAGATTGCCCCTAGCTCTATTGAGACTACGGTTTATGCCAATAGCGCCGGAGAAGAATATAATATTGATTTAACCGACTTCACCATCCCCGGTTTTAAAGGAGATCCGCGGTATGATGGTTTTTACGCGAGATCAAAAACTCCAATGGCAGGCGGGTTTAAAGGAGAAGTGCCGATTGTAAGCGAAGAAGATGAAACAAAACTCAAAGAAAGTATAGAAAAAACAATTGAAGAAAGACTTTGGCAGCAAGCCAAGGCGCAAACTCCGGAAGATTTTGTGCTTTATTCAAACGCCGCACAAATTACTTTTTCGGAAAATCAAATATCCGCTCGCGATAAAAACATCTTCACAATGAAAAAAGAGGGTTTCCTTTTCGCTTATTTGTTAAACAAGGAGGGGCTCTCACGTTCTTTGGTTAAAAAATATCTTGGTGAAGATCTAGTGGATAAAGTACGGGCGTATGATTTGGATAATCTTAAGTTTCAAATGGTGAGTTTGGATGAAAAAAAAGGCACGGTTGTTTTTCAAATTCAGGGAATGGTAAAATTTGTCTGGATAATTGAAGAAGAAGAATTTAAAAAATCGCTTATTGCTTCTTCGGGCAATATGGAAAAAGTCTTCAAGAATTACCCGGCCATTGAAAAAGCCTCGGTGGTTTTTAAACCCTCCTGGTGGAGATTTTTTCCCAACAAAGCCTCAAAAATTCAAATAGAGTCACTCATCAAATAAAGTGAAAAAGGTTGACATTTATTGCTTATTTTTGTTATTATCAGCATATATAATTGGATTTGCCAATTATATAATAATATGTTAAAATCTAGCCAATTATCCAAACTGGCAAGTTTTTATTAATACATACAAATGGTGAAAGAAAACAACGACGCGGTTGACGGACAAGTAATTGAGGCTTTGCCCAATACCACCTTTAGGGTAAAGATAAAAGAAAGAGGAGAAGCAATCTTGGCGCATCTTTCCGGAAAAATGAGAATGTATCGCATAAAGGTGGTTGTCGGCGACAAGGTAAAAGTAGAACTTGATTCTTACGGGAAACGGGGCCGCATTGTAAAAAGAGAGTAATTTAAATTATGAAGGTTAGAGCATCCGTTAAAAAAATTTGTAAAGATTGCAAAATAATCAGACGCAAGGGTCGGGTTTTTGTTATTTGTAAAAAAAACCCAAGACATAAACAAAGACAAGGCTAAAACAACATGAGAATAACAGGTATTACATTACCAGAAAATAAAAGATTAGAAGTGGCCTTAACCTATCTTTACGGTATAGGAAGGTCCAGGGCGATTCAAATTTTAAAAGAGATTTCTATTTCTCCGGATAAAAAAACAAAAGATCTTTCTCAAGACGAATCAAATAAACTAAGAATTTTGTTGGAAAAGTACAAAATTGAAAACGACCTACGGAGAGAAATTACCGGAAATATAAAAAGATTAAAAGAGATTAAGTCTTATCGCGGAACAAGGCACATGAGAAATCTGCCGTCCCGCGGCCAACGCACTAAGACAAATTCACGCACCACAAGACCGTACAAAGGAAGAAAAACAATGACAAGCGGTAAACGCAAAGCGGAGAAAAAGTAATTAGTATGGGGAAAAAAAGAATTGTAAAAGAAAAAGGGGGGGGATTGAGTCCTGAAATGAAAAACAGGGCACTTAGCCGTATTCCGAAGAAAAAATTAAGTTCAGGCATTATTTTTATTCGCGCCACTTATAATAATACGCGTATCGCCTTTACGGACCCCAAGGGAAACGTAATAATGTGGTCTTCATCCGGCAATTTAGGATTTAAGGGGGCAAAAAAGGCAACACCGTTTGCCGCTTCCAAGGTAGCAGAATTAATAACAGATAAGGCCAAGGCTATTGGAGTAAGAGAATTGGATATTCAGATTAAGGGCGTGGGTGGCGGCAGAGAGTCTGCGTTGAGAAGCATTGGTTCCAAAAATTTTATTATTAATTCAATAAAAGATACAACCCCCGTACCGTACAATGGACCAAGGCCTAAAAAACCTAGACGAGTATGAGCACAATTAATTGTAAAACCTGCAGACGCGCAAATCAAAAACTCTTTTTAAAAGGAGATAAATGTTTTTCACCCAAATGTCCGGTTAGCCGCAAGCCTTACGCGCCTGGTAAAAAATCCAAAAGACCGAAGAGACTTTCTGATTACGGATTACAGCTGAAAGAAAAACAAAAATTAAAGTTTCTTTACGGAATGAGAGAAAAGCCGTTTTTAAATTATGTTAAAAAAGCAATGGCAAGGGGCGGAACAGATATTGGCTTAAGGTTAACGGAAATGCTGGAATCAAGACTGGATAACGTTGTTTATAAACTTGGTTTTGCCGGTTCACGAAGCGCCGCCAAACAAATAGTCAGCCATGGACACATTTATGTAAACGGTAAAAAAACGAACATTCCCTCGCGCCAATTAAAGAAAGGGGATAAAATTGCCATACGCCAGCAAAGTTTATCTAAAAAAAATTTTGAAGATTTAGATATTAATTTCAAAAAATACAATCCGCCATCATGGCTTAAGTTGGATAAAGCAAAAAGGGAAGGAGAAATTGTGACTACACCGTCTCTTGAGGCAAAAAGCGATCTTGGCATAAATTTAAATTCGGTTATTGAATTTTATTCAAGATAAAGGTTTTGAATTATTAATATTATTTTTCATAACATATATGGATTATCAAATATCTCTACCAACAAAACCGAAGGTTGTTTTAGAGGAAGAAAACAAGGGCGTATATGAAATAGAAGGTCTTTACGCGGGTTATGGTTATACCCTGGGTAATTCTCTAAGAAGAATAATTTTGTCTTCGCTGCCGGGTGCCGCAATAACCACTATTAAGATAAAAGGCGTTAATCATGAGTTTTCCACAATTCCCGGTGTAAAAGAAGACGTTCTTGCTATCCTTCTGAATTTGAAACAAACGTGTTTCAAAATGAACAGTGACGAACCTCAAAAACTAATTCTTTTGTCAAAAGGGAAAAAAGATATAACGGCTAAAGATATTAAAACGCCTTCGCAGATAGAGATTTTAAACAAAGATACTCATATTGCCACAATAACAGATAAAGATACCGAATTAAATATTGAAATGACGGTGGAAAAAGGATTGGGTTATGTTCCTAAAGAAAACCTTAAAAAGGAAAAAATAGAAACCGGCATGATTATTGTAGACGCATCTTTTACCCCTATCCGAAGAGTAAATTATGAAGTAGAAAGCATGCGGGTGGGAGAAAGAACAGATTATAACAGATTGCGTTTTGTTATTGAAACGGATGGCAGTATAACCCCAAGAGAGGCAATTGAAAGTTCTATAAAAACATTAATTCGCCAATTAAGCGCAATTGTTGAAATGACGGAAAAAGAAACAGAAAAAATTATAGAAGAAACCAAGGAAGAACAAAATCAAATTGCGAAAAAAGAAGAAGAGAAAAAAGAAATTAAATCTGCGGCCGAAGAAGTGCCCGAAAAAGAGGAAAGAGAAGCTGAATCGGAAAGCGAAGAGGAAGTGCTTAAAACGCGAATAGAAGATCTTAATTTATCTAACCGTATACTGAACGCCTTATCAAGGGCTAACATAAGAACCGTGGGAGGATTGGTGAGAAAAAAAGAAGAAGACTTATTGCAAATTGACGGACTTGGCGGAAAGGGGTTAATAGAAATACGGCGGGCGTTAGGCAATTTCGGCTTAATTTTGAGGTAACGCGTAAAAATGAATCCCGTTAGTGATGGCGAGGGTTCGCACCCTAAAATCTCTAACGGGATGAATATATGACGAGTAATAATTATAAGTTAAAGAACAAAAAACGGAAATGTTAAAACATTTCCTATCACTAACGGGATGAAACATCATTCAAAAATTAGAAAATTGGGCAGAAAAAGAGACCAACGAAAAGCGCTTTATAAAACGCTTATGAGCAGCTTGGTAAAGTACGGGAAGATAGAAACTACGGAGGCAAAGGCCAAAGAAATCCGGCCAACAACGGAAAAATTGGTTACCAAAGCCCGGACAAAAACTCTGGCAAACCAACGACTTTTGTTTAAACATTTAAGCAAGGAGGCGGCCAGAAAAATGATCAATGAAATAGGCTCTCGCTACGAAAACAAAAAAGGGGGATATACAAGAATTATAAAATTGGGTCCAAGGAGAGGAGACGCCGCCGCACGGGCAATAATAGAATTTGTGTAAAATCATGCAGCATGTAATATGAAACTTGAAGCATATACCATAGACGCAGCAAATAAAGCATTGGGCCGGGTTGCCTCCGAGGCGGCCGTTATTTTGCGCGGCAAAAATTCTCCGGATTTTAAACCAAATGTAGCGCCGAAAAACAAAGTTACAATTATAAACGCCAGCAAGGTTAAAATGACCGGCGACAAACTTAAGGCCAAAACTTACAAAAGATATTCGGGCTACCCCGGCGGGCTTAAAGAAGTTTCCGCGCAAGCGATTTTTGAAAAAAACCCAAAGCAATTTTTTAGACATACAATAAACGGCATGCTGCCTAAAAATAAATTAAGGCGCGAAATGTTAAAAAATTTAAAAATTGAATTATGACACCCGCCACAAAAACAAAAACAAAAAATGCATATTTTGAAGCCGTGGGTAGGCGTAAAAGCGCGGTGGCGCGAGTCCGTCTTTTTCCGGCAAAAACCGCGGCCGAAAAAGGAAGTATGACAATTAATGAAAAAGAACCAAAAGATTATTGGCCAACCGCGGAAACAGCGGAAATAACCAAGGCGCCCCTTAAAAAAACAGGCACGGAAAAAGAATTTTCTGTTTCGGCTAAAATAAAAGGGGGCGGATTAAGGGCGCAGGCAGAGGCAATGAGATTGGGAATTAGCCGCGCTTTATTAAAATTTAACCCGGATTTCCGAAGTATTTTGAAGCAAGAGAAATTTCTGACCCGAGACGCTCGGGTCAAAGAACGCCGCAAATTCGGACTTAAAAAAGCGCGAAAAGCTCCGCAATGGAGCAAGAGATAAGTATTTACGTAACCGCAAGACGTAAATTGATGAGGTAAAATCACTCAATGAATGAGGCCTGCCTGCCGGTAGGCAGGTTTCCATAGGTTGGATAGATTTAGCTTATTTTTGCGTAGTTTATAGGGTACTATTGTTCTTGCCGACCGGGGTTTAGGGATTTTAGAGACTTTGCGCCGTGTTCGTCCGGATTTATCGACACACGTGAAGGCGGTTGAAGTGGCGTTTACCGAATTTTTATCCGGCCGGGCGCCGGAAAAACGCGGCAATGGTCTGAAATTGGTTCGGGAAGTGGTGCTTGCTAATCCGATAGACCTATTTTTTACCAGCGGTGACGCGGAAGTACATCTAAAGGGCGACAATATATCTTTTCGGGTTACTCGTGTTTCAAATATAGTTCGCGGTTGTATGGCAAAAATTAATTTTTAACATAACTCAATAAAAACATGAAAGTAAAATTAGAAAAATTCGGCACTACTCTTATCTCCCGCGAATTAGGCAGCGAGGCGTTCAAGGCGTTTCAGTCCACACTTCTAGAGTTGCCGCCAAACGAAGAACTGGAAATTGATTTTTCCGGCGTATTAACCTTATCGTCCTCATGGGCGGACGAATTTTTAAGCCATCTCTTCGAGCGATTGGGTGAACGGTTGGTGTTATTGCCTTCCGACAATCTCTCGGTACAAGCAACCTTAAAGATTTTGCAAGAAGCGAACAAATGCCGGTTCAAATTCAAGTAATATGTCCAACAATCTCACTACAAGTGAACTTATGGAAAAAATTAAAAAGTATGGGTTGCTCGCCATTAGAGTTATTTGAATATTAAAATAAATTTATGTATTTTGATTTGCTGGAAAAATTAAAAAGTTGGAGGGCCGCCGTTGCTAAAAAAGAGGGTGTGGAACTCTATCGAGTTTTGCCTAATAAAACCATTGAGGCGATTGCCGAACTTGAACCTAAAACAAAAAATGATTTATTGTCTATCAAGGGCATAAAAGAAAAGAAATTTGAAAAATATGGGGCTGAGATTTTATCTTTGGTAAGTAATGGGCAAGAAACTGAGGAAATTATGCTTGAAACAAATAGCAGTGGAGAAATAAAAATATATACGGTTAGCCGGTATCTTGATGTTTTGAATTTTCAGCTTAAACAAATCCCTGCGCGTGTAAAAGGTGAAATCAGCAGTCTAGATATTCGGAATAATTATTTATTTTTTTCCATAAAAGACGCTAAAAATGAAAGTGTGCTCGTATGTTTTATGTGGAAAAAGAGTTATGATTTATGCGGAATTGCTATTGAAGAAGGAATGGAAATTATTGTTGAAGGTTTTCCTGAGGTATACAAACCAAGCGGTAAATTCAGTTTTAAAACTGCCACAGTTGAGCTTGTGGGCGAGGGAGTTCTTAAAAAAGCTTACGACGCGCTAAAAAAGCAATTAGAAAAAGAGGGGTTATTTTTACCCGAAAGAAAAAAACGGATTCCCGAATTTCCCAGAAATATCGGTTTAATAACTTCGGAAACCGGAGCCGTTATCCATGATTTTTTAAACAATCTCGGCAAACACGGTTATCATATTCAATTTGTTGATTCGCGCGTTGAGGGACAAATCGCCGTTCGTAGTCTAATATCCGCCCTTGATTATTTTGAAAACAAAGATGTTGATGTTGTGGTTATTATACGAGGCGGCGGCAGTTTAGAAAGTTTACAGGCATTTAATAATGAAGTGTTAGTAAGAAGAGTGGCTGATTTTAAGGTACCTATAATTTGCGGTATTGGTCACGATAAAGATGTGCCGCTTGCGTCTTTGGCGGCCGATAAACTGGTTTCTACGCCAACGGCGGCGACAAACATACTAGATGAAACATGGGACAAGGCATTAAATACCGTTATTTTATTTGAAAAAGAAATTTTTTATAAATATCAAAAATTGTTGGGAGACGCAAAATTTTCTATAGAAGAATCAGCCAGTAAACTAATGGGGCAATTTAACATTATCTTCAAAAAATTTGAAAAATTAAGACACGACTTGATAAATACCACTTTAAATATTGGCCATAACCTTAAGAATGCAAAAAGGATGTTCGTGGTTTTTTCCGAATCCCTATTGAATAATCTAGAAAGATGGTTTGAGAAAGAAGATAGCTTTTTGAATAATACCGAAAAACAATTAAAAATTTTTGATCCAATTCGTCAGCTTAGACTTGGATATAGTATAGTATTTTCCGGCAAGGGTATAATAAAAAGCGTTAAGCAGGTGGCGATTGAAGAGGATATTGATATTCGGGTTTCGGATGGTAAGATTATTTCTAAAGTAAAAAATATTACTAATTAATAAATAAAATTATGGCGACAAGCAAAACCAAATTAAAAGACTTATTAAAAAAGCTTGAACAAATTGTTAATTGGTTTGACGAACAGGAAGAAGCCGATGTTGAGATGGGCCTTGAAAAGGTAAGAGAAGGCGCGGCGCTTATTAAAGAAAGCCGAAAACAATTGAAAAGCCTGGAAAATGAATTTGAAAAAGTTAAAATAGAATTTGAAGAAACAGAAGATGAGTGTTCGCCAAAAGAGGAAAATGACGATGATAATGAGCCAGACAAAGTGTCTTTTTAAAACCAAAAATAGAAAAATAAATCTATGAATATCTTCATAATAATCATAATTGCGGCGGTTGTTGGGCTGGCTGTTTACGCGCGCAGGGAAGCGAAAAAACACGGGACTAGCGCCAGTGAAGAGTTCGTCGGGATTTGTAAGTCGGCTATTGAGACGGCTTCACAAAAGGAGGAGCGCAAACAAAAGGCGTTTGCCATGATTAATCGGACAGCCGGGTGTCCGATTTAAGAATGAAATGTTGACTTTTACTAATTTCTGGCTATAATTTATAGAGTAAATATGCCAAGCGATATTACAATAGAAGACGAAAATCAAGAAGCGGACTCGTCTGCCGAAGAGGCGAAAAATAAACTAAAAAAGATTAAGGAAAAGCTCAAAAGATGCCAAAAAGAAAAGGAAGAATATCTAAGTGGCTGGCAAAGATGCAGGGCGGATTTCATCAACGCCAGAAAAGATGAAGAAAAAAAACGCGAAGAATTTATTAAATTTTCTAATCAAATCATTTTGCTAAATCTTTTGCCTGTTTTGGACAGTTTTGATTCGGCCTTAAAACACACGGAGCACAAGGAAAAAAGGGGGTTTGTTTTGATAAAAACACAACTGGACGAGATTTTAAAAAAGCACGGATTGGAACCAATTAAATCCGAAGGTGAAAATTTCAATCCGCAATTTCACGAAGCCGCAGAGGAGGTTGAATCGGAAAAAGAAAGCGGCATCATAGTAGAAGAAATCCAGAAAGGATATCTGCTGCATGAAAAAGTTTTAAGGCCGAGTAAGGTTAAAATCGCAAAATAAAAACAATTATAATAATATGAGTAAAATATTAGGAATAGACTTGGGAACAACCAACTCCGCGATGGCTATTGTGGAAAGCGGAGAACCTAAAATATTAGAAAACGACGAGGGAGGCAGAACCACGCCATCAATTGTTGCTATTTCAAAAGCGGGTGAACGGCTCATTGGTCTTTTGGCCAAAAGACAGGCCATTACCAATCCCCAAAATACAATTTTTTCCGCAAAAAGGCTTATTGGAAGGAAATTTTCTGACAAGGAAATACAAAAAGATAAAAATCTATTGCCTTATGAAATACGCGAAGCCTCAAACGGCGGCGTGGAAGTAAAAATGGGAGATCGTTGGTACGGGCCGGCTGAAATTTCCGCCATGTTTCTCCAAAAAATTAAAAAGGATGCCGAAACAAAAATTGGAGAAAAAATTGAAGAAGCAATTATTACGGTTCCGGCTTATTTTAACGACAGCCAAAGAAAAGCCACGAAAGACGCGGGTGAAATAGCGGGTTTTAAAATAAAAAGAATTTTAAACGAACCAACAGCCGCGGCGTTGGCTTACGGCTTCAGCAAAAGAAAAAATGAACAAATTGTTGTTTATGATTTCGGGGGCGGAACTTTTGATGTTTCCGTTTTGGAGATTGGCGATGACGTAATTGAGGTCAAATCCACTGACGGAGATACCCATCTTGGCGGCGATGATATTGACCAAGAAATAATTAACTGGATTGTCGCGGAGTTCAAAAAGGAAAGCGGTATTGATATTTCTAAGGATCGGCTGGCCCTGCAGCGTTTAAAGGAAGCGGCGGAAAAAGCAAAACATGAACTTTCAAGCACCCTTGAAGTGGAAATAAATATTCCTTTCATTACCTCTAACGAGTCGGGTCCTCAGCATCTTTTGTTAAAACTAACTCGCTCCAAACTTGAAGGACTCACCAGAAATTTTATAGATAAATCCATAGAAATTACCCAAAAAGCCGTCAAGGAAGCCGGTTTTGAAATTAAAGATATTGATGAAATAATACTTGTTGGCGGACAAACCAGAATGCCGGCAATTGAAGAAGCGGTTAGACAACTGTTTAATAAAACTCCCAACAAATCCATTAATCCAGATGAGGTGGTAGCCGCCGGAGCGGCAATACAAGCCGGTATTATGCAGGGTGACGTAAAAGACGTGCTTTTGCTGGATGTTACCCCGCTGTCTTTGGGCCTGGAGACTTTAGGCGGAGTAATGACAAAAATTATAGAAAAAAATACTACCGTGCCGGTTTCCCGCTCGCAAGTTTTTTCCACGGCTCAAGATAATCAACCATCCGTGGAAATTCACGTGCTTCAAGGCGAAAGAGAGATGGCGGCCGACAACAGAACTCTCGGAAAGTTTATTTTAGACGGCATTCCTCCATCTCCGCGGGGTATACCGCAGATTGAAGTAACTTTTGATATAGACGCCAATGGGATATTAAACGTCAGCGCCAAAGACAAGGCAACGGGAAAAAGCCAATCCATTAAAATAGAAGCTTCTTCCGATTTAACCAAAGATGAAATAGAAAAAATGAAAATTGAGGCGCAGAAGCATGCTGAAGAAGATAAAAGAAAAAGAGAAGAAGCGGAAAGTAAAAATATTGCCGAAAATCTTATATATACCGCGGAAAAAACATTGCGGGATGCAGGAGATAAAATAACCGAGGAAATGAAAAAAACCGTGGAAGAAAAAATAGAAGAATTAAAAAAGATTAAAGATTCTAACGATGCTTCTGCCGTAAAAACAAAAACACAGGAACTTTCAACTGAACTCCAGAAAATAGGAGCTGAATTGTACAAACAGGATGGTCAAGAGGAAAAAAAAGACGGTAATGTTACGGACGCGGAGTATAAAGAAGTGAAAGACGACGACAAAAAGGATAATAAAAATGAAGACAATAAAAATTCATAATTCTAAATTCTAATTTTATGGACAAAAATTATTACAAAATACTTGGCGTGGAAAAAAATTCTCCAAAAGAAGAGATTAAAAAGGCGTATCGCAAACTTGCGCATAAATACCACCCGGACAAATCAAACGGTGATGAAAATAAGTTTAAAGAAATAAATGAGGCCTACTATATTCTTGGTGACGAAAAAAGACGGGCCGAATACGACAGATATGGCCGGGTATTCAGCGGGGGCGGGGGTGGCGCCTCTGGTTTTGAGGGATTTGATTTTTCCAATTTTTCAGCGGATTTTCCTGATTTATCTCAGATTTTCGGAGACTTTTTCGGCTTCGGGACAGCCGAACGTGTTTATAAAAAAAGGGGAAGGGATATCTCCATTGATATAGAAATATCTTTTGAAGAAGCCGCTTTTGGCGCAAAAAGAAAAATACTGCTTAACAAACTCGGGGTTTGCGATTCTTGCGGCGGTAAAAGGACGGCGCCAGACGCCATCCTCAAAACTTGCGCGCAGTGTCAGGGTTCAGGCAAAATCCGCGAGACAAAAAACTCGTTTTTTGGCAGTTTCAGCGCGGTGAGAGCCTGCGAAGAATGCGGCGGCACCGGAAAAACGCCCACAAAGAAATGTCCAAAATGCAAAGGAGAAGGTATTGTCAAGAAATCCGAAGAAATTTCCATAGAAATACCTTCCGGAATTTATGATGGTGAAATTATTAAACTATCCGGGAAAGGAGAGGCTGTCAGCCGCGGCATGCCCGGAGATTTATACGCAAAAATTCATGTGAAAGCGCACCCTTTCTTTAAAAGAGAAGGAAATAATCTTATAATAGAGTTAGAGATTCCTTTGTCCGCGGCGCTTTTGGGAGAAGAACGAAAAATAAAAACTATGGACGGAGACATAAAAATAAAAATTCCAGCAGGTGTTAATTATGGAGAAATACTTAGAATAAAAAACAAAGGTATTCCTTACGAAGACACCGGCCGCGGCGATTTATTAATTAAAATATTAGTGAACATTCCCAAAAACTTATCACGCAAAAGCAAAAAATTAATTGAGGAACTCAAAAAAGAGGGTATCTAATTTTCAGCATGTTATTCAATATCGCTTCGGTAGAAGCAATATCAAAAATATTGACAAACCCAACATGGGATATTTTGGTGCTTTTTTTCTTTCTGGCGCTCGGTTTTTTTTACGGAATAACCGCAGGCATCAAAAGACTACTCTCCATGCTTTTTGCCATTTATGTATCCATTTTACTTTTTATTAATTTTAAATACTTAGATTTTTTTGTTGAAGGAAAAAGTATCCTTGAAGTTTTCTTTTTTAGGTTAGTTATTTTTCTTATCTTAATAGTGCTTTTATGCATCATTTTTAACAAAATTGTTTTTAGCGAACTGGACAAAAATAAAAAATGGACCCGCGCAATAATACTAAGTCTTTTATTAAGTTTTTTGGAAATCGGCCTTTTAATAAGCGCCGTGTTTCAGTTTTTACCTGCAAAAGGACTGTTCAGCTTTTCACCAATAGTAGAAAAATTCTTTGCCTCGGAAGAAACATTTTTTTGGTGGTTGGCCTTGCCGCTTATCGCTTTATTCTTTATAATTGTAAAACAACCCAAAAAGAAAATAAACCGCCCATAGCTCAACCAGGCAGAGCAGCTCCCTTTTAAGGAGAAGGTTGTAGGTTCGATTCCTACTGGGCGGACAATAAAAATATGCTAAAATATGTTTATAATGAAATGGTTGCATAAAATATTGGCGTTGGTTTTGGTTAAGCCTTTCTTTAAGTTTTTTTTTAAGCTAAGAGTAAGCGGCGTAGAAAATCTCAAAGATCTTTCCGGCCCTCTTTTAATCATTACAAACCATAAATTTTTTCTGGACTCTTTCGCTTTTGGCGCGGCCGTGCCGATTACCACAAATATTCATCCAATCAGATTTATGGGCGAGACGCATCATTTTAACAGCGTTGGTTTATCAATTTTAAAAAGTTTAGGAATAGTAAAATTTGTTTATTTAATTTTCGGGGTTTTTCCCGCGATAAGAGGAGAAGGACTGGAAAAAGCGCTGGCTATTCCAAAAAAAATTTTAAAAAATAAGGGGGTTGTTTTTTTGCACCCGGAAGGAAAAATCGTCCACGGAAAAGAAATAGGCCAATTCAAAAGAGGCGCGCCGGCCTTGGCATTAGCAACAAATGTAAAAATTTTACCGGCGGCGCTAAAAATAAAAATTGAAAGTAGGGGACGACGACCCAAATATTTTGTAAAATTTGGCCCAACATTCAAACTGCCGCAAAATCTAACCCCGGAACAAGGAGCCGAAAAAATGAGAAATAAAGTTGCTATGCTATATAGTAAGTTGTATAGTAAATTGTAATATAAAAGAAAGGAGGTGAAAAAAATGAAACCTTTTAGAGTAGCTTTGCGCTTGGTTAAGTGCCACGGTGAACAACTGGGTAAAGAGATTGAAGGGTTCAAAAAACGACAAATTTCGTTTCTTGAACTGAAGGAGTCTTTAATGAACTTTAAAGACTTGGTGGAAATGATAATTGAATTCATTGAACTCTTAGAGAAAGGAGATACTCTATGTCAGAATACCCACCGTGGATAGCAAACCTCACAAAGGCACCCCGCTACAGGGTGCCTAATTTTTTATGAATAAAATATTTTTGGATACTAGGTCTTTTCTAAAAATGGGGTAAGGGGTATAATAAAAATCATCAATTTCGCGATAAAGAGAGGTTTTAAGAGAAAAAACTGATAGTTTAATTTTACTTCTTAGATTTTAAATCTAATTTTCTATTTTCGTATAGATTTAACAAATTTCTAAAATAGGCAAAACTATTTTTATCTTTCGACATTTTATTCCAATATTTTTCTTTTGAGACTCGGTCAATATCTTTTTTTGATTTTTTCCCCTCAAGTTTTTCCAAAAATTCAGCTTGCAATTTCAGGGCAGGTTTCTCCAATTTATTTAAAGGTATTGTATATTTTCCGTTTTTAAATTGAGTAGCGTGAAAAGATTCGTGGACTATGAGCGAAGCCAGCCAATTAATATCATTTTTTAAAATAACCGATTTGTTGGCAAACCAAATTTTCTCCGGCATAAAAAATTCATTGGCATAACCATTCTTATTGGTAATAAATATAGTATTGAGGCGAGAAAAAAGTCTATCATATTCCTTGATATCAGTTTTTTTAATTAAAGATAAAGCTTCTCTTATTTTTTTTAATAAGTTTTTTTGGGAAGCAATTATTTCTAAAGTTTTTATTTTTGTGTGTAGAAAATCTTTTTTCATGTTTTCATTATAACTAATCAATTAAAAAAGAACGAGGGTCTCAACAGAAATCCTCGCTGGTTTAATTATTTTGGTTTGGACGGCGGATTTGGTCGCGGCCGGTTTGGACCTTTAGGGCCAGGCGGATGCGGACTTCCCTTGTCTTTCCCCATTTTTCTCACCTCCTTTATCTAGTTTTTAAAGACCGAAATGTTGTGTTATGTTAATCCTTACACAACTTAATCATCTTGTCAATCCTTTAAAATTTTAAACTTTAGAGATAAAGAAAAATATAAATTACTTTATAACTAAAATAAATGGTTGTTCTGCAAGTAATTTCTTGCGTACACTCACGAATTCTTTGTAGGTTATGGATTCTATTATTTTTATTTTTTCTTCCGGGGAAACAAATTTACCAGTACACATAAATTCTATACCAATTACTTCGGCAATTGATGAATCAGGATATTTGTAATAATTCAACTCAACCTGTTTTGCGTTTTTGAAAAGATTTTGTTCAACTTGACTTTCGGTCAACAATTTTTTTAATTTTTTTATTTCTTCTAAGCATCTCTGGTGGGCTGTAGAAAAGATTTGCAAAAATAAGATATCCAGACCATTGTAATGGTCTAAAAAAGCGTTGCCGCTGTAGATTATATGAAGTTTTTGCAGTAAATGTTTATAAATAAAAGATTCACTCATTCCACCCAAAATTCTTCTTAAAATATCCAAAATTATTCTTTCTTTCACGGTTGAATTCGTAAATATCCACCCCGCATGAATAGCTTTTGAGGAAAAATTTTTATTTTTTGAAAAGGTTCCGGTTTTTTGTTTAATTTGTATAGGTGGCACTTCTTTAATGTTATTAGATAATAAATTTATTTTTTCTTTGGTGGAGTCATAAATAATTTCCGTCGTTTCGGGAAATTTACAAAAATTTTTATGAAATCTTTGTAAATCGTCTAATTCAATTTTGTTAACCGACGAAATGGTTCCAACCACAGGATTTTCCAAAGGACTATTCTTAAATACTATTTTGTAAAACTCGTTCAGGCCTATAATGTTTGGTAGTTGGTTCCGGAAACTAATTTCTTCCTTTATAATTCTTTTTTCTTGATTAAAACCGTTAAAATCAATTATGGGTTGGGTTATTTCTTTTTTAATAAGTTTTCTGGTTTTGTTAAGCAAACCATTGTCTAAAGATGTCAATTTACACCAAATACAATGAGTTAATGTTTCAACATTAATTTCAATTGAGTTTTCTTCCAAAAATTTTTCAAATCCCGACTTGAAAAATGAATAACTAAACACCACATGTTCCCAAAAATGAGAAATACCGTTCTTTTTTTTCGGTTCATAAAACTGTCCTCCTTTTATAAAAAGATTGTACTGCAAATTTCTTTTCATGTTTTTATATTAAACCAAATATTTTCAAAAAGAAAGGGGCTCTTTTGAGCCCCTGAATAGTTATTTCCCGCGTGTGCCGGTTGTTCCTCCGGTGCCTCCGCGTCCGCCTCCGCGTTGTCCGCCAGAGCCAGCGTTGCCCTTACCTTGTCCACCGGAACTACCTTTGTTTTTCCCCATTTCTTTTCACCTCCTTTCTCTAGTTTTTAAAAATCAATCTCTTATCGTTAATCCTCGCGCAACTTAACTATCTTGTCAATCTCTTCAAAATTTTAATCTCATTGCGGATTTTTGTTGTTTTTGCTATAATTTGAAGAATGCGAAGAATATCGCTAAAAATGTTATTATATTACAGGCAAAAACTTTTAGACACTATGCTGTTATATTCTCGCGCGCGCGTTCCTGCTGATATGGTTTATCGCCCTTCGGAACCGGAAAACAAAAAAGCGTTATTAGTTGTATTTTGAAACCGTCATTTTGTGACGGCTTTTTTATTACAAAAAAATGGTTGAAACCTTAAGCGATGCAAAAATTATTACCGATAATTTATGATACAGCCGATTATAAAAACATTTAAATTAATCTTTGCCGTTTTTCAAGATTTAATCATAAATCTTAATGGTCTTCTTTTTAGGTTAACCGGTGGAGATAATAATGTGATAATTTTCGAGGGTGACAACGTTGATAATGAACTTGAGAATGCTTATCAACTCAGGCGGAAAGTATTTGTCAAGGAACTAGGTTGGGTTTCGGAAGAAAAGGAAAAAGATATCTACGATACCCATGCAATTCATTTTGTTGCTCACAAGAAAGGAAGTGTCGCGGGATATGTCCGGCTTATTTCGTCCGGAAATTCATTTATGCTGGAAAATGAATTCAAAGATCTTCTTACAAAATCAGACCTGGTTACTCTCCACGCAAGAAAAGATGAAGCAGCTGAAATCTCTAGATTAGTTCTTGAAAAAAAATTACGTAATAGGTACCTGAGTTTTTGGTTAAGAATACTTCTCTACAGAACTATATATCAGTGGTCTCTCAAACATGAAATCCGCTATTGGTATATGGTTGTTTCATCTCGTTTCTTAAAACATTTACAAAAACTCTTTCCCTGCAGGTCTATTGGAATTTCAAAAGAATATAACAAAGGTCATGGAGTAACAGTCGCAGCTGTCCTCGATCTCCGAGAAGCAGAGAAAAAGATACAGCGAGAACATCCCAATCTTTATCGATGGTTCCGCAATAAAACTGCCAGATCGAAATAGTTGCTCGGGCTCAACAAAGAAGAATACCTGATTTTTATTTTTTATTCTATGATACAATTAATAAATATGGACATAGTATTTTATCTTCTTTTAATTACTGCCTTGCTCAA
>PEZL01000010.1 GCA_002774055.1 Candidatus Tagabacteria bacterium CG09_land_8_20_14_0_10_41_14
TAAATCGCTCTCATTAAAACTTATCCAGCCGATATTATCAGACCAGGCATAACCGGAAAAGATACCTGTATCAAGGCTAAGATTCACGCCGTAATTTATCACGCTTCCGCCGCTTAGATTGTTAAAACTGATCCAGCCGATGTTTTCCGACCAGCCGTAACCGGACGTGTTCTCCCCGCTTCCGGCCCGGACACTCTGGCCGCCATCATACATTAAAAAAGCAAAACAAAAAATTACTCCAAGCGTAATTATACCGGCAAATAAATTAAAAAATCTTTTCTGCATATTTTCAAAATTATTGATTTAGAACACTAATAATAATTATATTCTAGCAGAGACGCGCGAAAGAACAAATCCGAATCTGTGAATAATAAAGTATGATCACTTGGAAATTCGGTTTCCAAGTGATAAATAATCCTCTATTTTTTTGATGTATTCAAAATAAAACGGAACGAACTTCTTTAAAGACCGATAGAAAACATCCAAATCCACTTTTTCATATTCATGAACCAATCGATTTCTTAACCCCGTAGACGGAGCAATTTCTTTTGAAAAAGAATCTTCCAAAATTCCCAGTTCAGCCATCACGACAAACGACTGAAAATTATTTTCCGGCGGCTGTTTTCCTTTTTCCAAAATAAAAAGTACATTAATGTCAACAGCCGAATCAACGGCCAACTGGAAACTTCTTTCCGCTGTTCTGTAATCGCGGTAATTTTTTGAAAAATCTTTAAAAGACAATTCAAGAATCGGCTCCAATTCTTTAACATATAAAGCGATTGACTTAAGTTTTTCCTGAATTAAATTTTTATCGGGCATGAATAAACTTTTTTAAATAAACAGCCGTAGCTTTACGAAAAGGCGCGGCATCAAAAAACATTTTAACGGCCTTTAACCGGAAACGGGAAAAATCCGAATATTTTCCAAAAAGCAATCGTCCGTCCTTAGCTATATGATAAAGGAGAAGCCGCGGGGTTTTAGGAGAAGCGAAAGTAATATCAAGTTTGTCCGGGGAAACTTCCAGCGCCTCAGCCAATCCAAGCCAAAGTTTGCTGTAATGAACCATGTCTGTTTCATATTTAATCCTTTCCTCGTTTGGCAAAAACAAAGCAATATCAAAATCTTCCGGCTGTTTCTGTTTTTTAACAGCTGAGCCAAAAAGCACTATCATCTGGGCGTGAAATTCTTCCGCGAATCTGTTTAATTTTCTTTGCTTGGTTTTAATTATGCTTCAATTATACCATTATACCACATCTGTGGATAATAAAGCGCTAAAACAAAAATTTCTTTAAAACTCCCCCAAAAACGGAACCGCCAATTTCTTTAAAATCAAAATCGGCGCGCGCCACAGGTTTTTTTAATGAAAGAAATTTTTCTATCCGGGAAGGCGTCGCCAAAACCACCGCGTCACAAGGAGTATTATTTATACTGCTCTCTAAATCTTTCATCTGGCGGCGGCCATAACCCATAGCAGGCAAAACATTATCCAAATGCTTATATTCTTCAAACACACGAGTAAGAGAACCAACAGAATACTTTCGCGGGTCAACAATCTCGCCCGCGCCATATTTTTTGGCGGCTTCAAAACCGGCTCCGTGAGGCAAACCGCCATGCGTCACACTTGGCCCGTCTTCAACCACCAAAACTTTTTTACCTCTCACCAAAGAAGGTTTGTCCAAAAAAACCGGAGCTTTCATTTTTACAACTTTAGCTTTGGGGTTATAACGAACAATATTTGCTAAAATAGTTTCCACATTTTTCTTTGATTTCTTGTCGATTTTGTTCACAATAATCATATCAGCATTTCTAAAATTAATTTCTCCCGGATAATACTGCGTTTCATGAAAAGGCCGCCTGGCATCGGTAATGGCAATATAAAGATTCGGTTTGAAAAAAGGAGTATCGTTGTTCCCTCCATCCCATAAAATTACGTCGCTGTCCTTCTCAAGAAGTTTTAAAATCTTGGCGTAATCCACACCCGCGCAAAGCGAAAAACCTTTTTCAATATACGGTTCATACTCCTCCCTTTCCTCAATGGTACAGTCGTGTTTTTTTAAATCTTCAAGGCAGTCGAACTTTTGGCAAATCTGTTTTTTTAAATCCCCGTACGGCATGGGGTGACGCGCGATACCAACCCGCAATCCATGATTTTTAAAATACGTCGCTATTTTTTGTGATATCAAACTCTTACCGCAACCCGTGCGCACGGCTGTCACGGCCACAACGGGCTTGGTGGAATTCAGCATGGTTTGGCGCGGAGACAAAAGGGTAAATTGAGCACCTGCGGCCGCCACCGCCGAGGCCTTACTCATAAGAGAGTTATAGGACATATCGCTATAAGAGAAAAAAACCTCATCCACCCCTTTTTCTTTAATTAAGGTCGGAAGTTTTTCCTCCGGATAAATCGGGATATTTTTATACTTTCTATCGCTTATACCGGGTATTTGAGAAGCGGTAAAAGCAACAACCCGATAATTAGGATTGTTTTTGAAATAAATATTGAAATTATGAAAATCACGGCCGGCGGCGCCCATAATGATGACTTTGGTTTTTCTCATAGTTGCTATATACTTGTAGTATAATACAAAATGATCAACGAAAAAACCGACAAATCTCAAATCACATGGCAAGGCATGGAACATTCCTACGTTCCCAAAAATACCGACTGGTTTTGGATTGTGGGGAGCGTAGGGCTAGCATTCATAATAATTGCCGTGCTGACGCACAATTTTTTACTGGGCGTGTTTGTCATAACGGCCGGCCTTGTTTTTGTTATTCTTGACACCAAAAAACCAAAAAAAATCAACTTCGTAGTAGGACCAAAAAGCATTAAAATAAATTCGCGTTTTTACCGCTACGAAGAAATCTCTTCTTTTTGGATAAGATATGAACCGCCGGCCGTAAAAGAACTTTTAATAAAACTTAAAAAAAACTGGGGAACTAATCTTAAAATTCCAATAAACAATACGAATCCCAACCTGCTGCGAAAATATCTCTTGAGATTTATAAAAGAAGAAAAACACGAACAATCGCTAATTGAAACTATTGGCGAGGTACTGGGATTTTAATTACAACGGCCCTCGTCGTTCAACGGACAGGACACAAGATTGCGGATCTTGAAATCGAGGTTCGATTCCTCGCGAGGGCGCAAAAAATGCAACTTGTGTTTTTCAAGATTCTAAGGTTAAATAAAGACAAACAAAAAATGAACATTGAAAAAGGAGAAAGAAAGATGGAGGATAAAACACTCAAAAATACATTGCTATATTTTGAAAAAGCTCAAAAACAGCTGCAAATGCATCGCGGAATTTACGAATCATTGAAAAAACCTGACAGAAAAATAGAAGTAAACTTCCCCATCAAAATGGACGATGGTTCGGTAAAAATATTCACGGGATACCGGGTGCAACATAACAACGCAAGGGGGCCTTTCAAGGACGGATTACGCTATCACCCCGATGTAAACATGGAAAAAACAATGGCACTGGCCATGCTTATGACCTTCAAATGCGCCGTTGCTGATATACCTTTCGGCGGTGCAAAGGGCGGAATTGTCTGCGACCCCAAAAAAATGTCGCGGGAAGAATTGATGCGCATGACAAAAAGATTCACTTCCGACTTAGGAGATAATATTGGACCCGATTGGGACATTCCTGCTCCGGACATCAACACTAATCCCGACATTATGGCATGGATAGCGGACGCGTACATGATGACCCACAAAAAAGAAGTCAACACCTCTGCTGTTGTAACCGGCAAACGCGCCCATCTCCCCGGAGGCAGACGAAATATTAAGAAAAAAAGGCATCGTGATAGTGCCGGATATTCTTGCCAGCGCCGGAGGCGTAATTGTATCCTATTTTGAATGGGTGCAAAACTGCCAAAAAGAACGCTGGGAAAAAGACGTTGTTGCCAAAAAACTTGAAAAACAAATCACTGCATCCGCAAAATCTGTTCTCAGAATAGCGCAAGAAAAAAATGTTGACCTGCGAACGGCGGCCTATATTTTAGGCGTGGGCAAGGTCGCCCGCGTGATGAAAAGCCGAGACATCTGGCCATAAAAACTAACATCCCCCGACAACTTGCCGGGGGATTTTTATAATGCTATTTTCTAATCATGAATCCCGTTAGTGATAGCGAGGGCTCGCAGCGTAAAATCACTAACGGGATGAATCCCGTTAGTGATCCAGGGCTTAGGATTTTACAATGGGTTAAAAAAAGAAAAATGAGATTTATTCAAAATTTATTAAATAATTTACGGAAATGTTGAAACATTTCCTATCACTAACGGGATGAACCTAACTTCTCTTCTAATAAACGAACTGCGTCTTTCCGAATACCAAAAACGGGCGCTGAAAAAACCGGACATAAAAACGGTAAAAGATTTACTGTGGCATTTCCCTGCCCGCTATGAAGAAACTGGCGAAAAAACAACAATCGCCGATTTGACCGTGGGAGAAAAAGCAATTCTTTCAGGAAGAATTTCCGGCTTAAAATTTGAAAAAACGTGGAAAAAGAAAATGAACATAGCCCGCGCCGTTTTAAACGACGGCACCGACAAAATAAATCTGGTCTGGTTTCATCAGCCGTATATGGCGAAAATTTTAAAGGAAAACGAAGAAATAACTGTTAGTGGTAAAATACAAACAGGGAAAAATGGCCTGCCTGCCGGCAGGCAGGACCTCTATGTCTCCAATCCGACCAACCTATCGAAGTCTAACTTCAATAGATTGACGGCGGTATATCCGGAAACACGCGGGCTTTCCAGCCGCTGGTTTCGTTTTAATATACAAAAGATTTTAAACAAACTTCCGGCGGAAAATTTTATTGATATTGTTCCCCAAAAAATTTTAAATAAATACCATCTGCCATCTTTAAAAAATTCACTCATTTACATCCACGCGCCCAAACAAAAAAAAGACGCCGAAGCAGCAGCCAAAAGATTTGCCTTTGAAGAAATTTTTACAATTCAACTCTCGCGCATGCAAAAAAGGATTTGGCGGCAAAAAGAAAACGCTTTTTCAATAAAAGCCGAGGAGAAAGAAATTAACAAATTTTTAAAAAACCTGTCTTTCAAATTAACCAAGGCGCAGCAAAAAAGCATTGAACATATTGCAAAAGACCTGCAAAAAAATTCGCCAATGTCGCGCCTTTTGGAAGGAGATGTGGGATCGGGAAAAACGGCCGTGGCCGCTCTCGCTTCCTTTCTGGTTTTCAAAAACGGTTACCAAACCGCCTATATGGCGCCTACAGAAGTTTTGGCAAAACAATTGTTTGATTCGTTTATAAATTATTTCTCAAACACCGGCGCCAAACTGGCGCTTCTTACCTCTTCTGAATCAAAAAAATTTCCGTCAAAACTAAAACCCGCGGAAGCAACTCATGTATCAAAAAACCGCCTTCTAAAATGGCTGGAAGATGGTGAAATAGATATCGTTATCGGCACACATTCTCTTATCCAAGACAGGGTGAAATTTTCGCGTATCGGAAAAAGTGTTTATCAAAACAAAAAACTGGCAATGGTAATTATAGACGAGCAACACCGCTTCGGCACCAACCAGCGCGCCACGCTCACAAACAAAAAAAACGAATCAGACAAACGAATCACACCTCATCTCCTTTCAATGACCGCCACTCCAATCCCCCGCACCCTTGCCTTAACCATCTACGCTGACCTGGACCTGACACTCTTAGACGAAATGCCCCCGGACAGAAAAGAAATCATCACGGAAATAATCCCGCCGAATCAAAGAGAAAAAGCGTACCAAAAAATTAAGGAAGAAATTGAAAAAGGCAAACAAGCATATATAATATGCCCGCGCATTGAGCCCTCTGATATCAAAAAAGAAAACCTGTTAACTCTTAATACGCGGGCCGTGAAAGAAGAATATGAACGGCTTTCAAAAGAAGTTTTTCCGGAATACAAACTGGGTATGCTTCACGGAAAAATGACACCAAAAGAAAAAGAAGAAACAATGAAAAACTTTTCCGCCTCCGACGGAGAAAATAGAATAGATATCCTTATCGCCACATCAGTGATAGAAGTCGGCGTAAACGTTCCCAATGCAACGGTAATTGTCATAGAAGGCGCGGAAAGATTCGGGTTAGCGCAACTTCATCAACTGCGGGGCCGCGTATTAAGAAGCACACATCAACCCTATTGTTTTATATTCACGGAGTCTAAAAGTCAAAAGACCCTAGAGCGCCTGGCGACGCTCGGGCGAGTAAAAAACGGTTTTGAACTTGCGGAACACGACCTTAAACTAAGAGGGCCTGGAGAACTATCGGGCAAAAAACAATGGGGTATTTCGGATATAGGCATGGAAGCGCTTAAAAACATAAAAATGGTGGAGGCCGCGCGGCTGGAGGCGAAAAACATTCTTTCGTCCGACCCGGAATTGAACAATTATCCCCTTCTTAAGGAAAAACTTGGGCAGGAAAATCTGAATATTCATTTTGAATAAATAAAATAACGGCTTTGAATAAGTAAAATAACAGTGTAAAATTAACAATAGAATCAATACGACGACAATTGTACGATCGTAGAATTATCGTTATACTTAAATTGATTAAATTGATGACTAAACCTAAAAACACTAACAATAAAAACAAAGCAAAAAGAAAAAAGAAATTTAGAAGTCCGGCGCGTAGAAAAATTCTGCTTTTACTGCAGGCTGGTTTTGCAATGGGATTAACTCCCTCGCCTAAAGCTCATGGTTATATTCTAAAAGAACTTGGAAAAGAATGGGAAATTGTAAATCGCGATTACCTAAAACGTTGTGTTCGGGAATTCAACAACGAAAAACTGGTTGAGTACCAAGAAAAATCTGACGGAACTATAAAAGTAATATTAACGAAAAAAGGAAATGAATATGCTCTGGAACATAAAATAGACGAAATAGAAATCAAAAAACCAAAAGTTTGGGACAGAAAATGGCGAATAGTAATTTTTGACATCCCCGAAAAAAGAAGAATAGCTCGTGATGCGCTAAGAAACAAATTACAAAAATTAGGTTTTAAAGAATTGCAAAAAAGCGTTTTTGTTTTTCCCTATCCCTGTGAAGAAGAAATGGAATTTATTGTTGAATTCTTTAAAATTAGATGGTATGTCCGCTACGCTGAAATTTCAAAAGTCACAAACGAAGAAGAATTAAAACTCCACTTTGAATTAAACTAATACAACAACATCTCTACGATCGTAAGTTTATCGTTGTATTAAATTATTAGTTCTTCTCTAGTTTGCCTTAAAAACCGAAAATTAAATAATGACAACGAAATAACCATAAACATAAAACAAGACTGCTAAAATTTTAACTGATTTTGCGCGATAATTTTTTTAAAACAAAAAACCGACCGAGCTAAACCCGATCGGTTTCTTGTTTAAAAAAATTCCTCTCTATCCGCGCTGCGAACGATAGCAATCGCGGCAAAATACTTTGCCCCCTTTTCTGGGATTGAATGGCAATTCGGTAATCGTTGTTCCGCAACCGGAACATTTCCAATTACCCTGCACCATCTCACCCCTTCTCGCGTTTCGCTTTTTAAGCCAGCATTCCTTGCAAGTCACTGGCTGGCCCTCTTTTGGCTGAAAAGGCAATTCGGTAATCTCCACGCCGCAATCCGCGCACGTCCAATTACCCTGTACCTTTGGCCTATCAGAAGAATTTCCGTTATCTTTTTCTTCGTCCATTAAATTTATTCATAAAAAACTTAATACGTCGACTTCCGTATTATATATAGTTGCTAAGTATAAGCCTAATCTAACTTTTGTCAATCAATCGCATCCGTCCTTTTTCTGTATTTCGGCGTCACCCAAAACCCCATATATTTACCGAGCATCAAACGAGTCTGGGCATCCAGTCCGGGCATGGCTCCAAAAATAAGAATAGTAAAAGGGATTAAAACCCATTGGAACACCATTAAAATTTTTTTGTAAAATCTGACTTTTTTCGGCCGCGGCGGCAAAAGTTTTAAAGAAATTATTGCGGAACCAACCAAACCAAGCATGGCCACCGTCATAAGCGTCCTGGTAATCCTCGGTAAATTGTAAGAAAGAAGCGTGGTGTTAAACTCAGGCCCACCCAAAATCAAAGGCAACCACCCAAGCATAAAAATAAGCAAGGGGTTTGTTGCCAAAGACCAAAAACCCTCAACCTGAACCAACACAAATCTGATTTTTTTTCTTAAGGCGATTCGCCTATTTTTCAAAAATCCAAAAATTAAATATGGAACGTTCTCCACACCCCAACACCACCGTCTCTGCTGCTTATAAACATTAACAACGGTTTTCCAAAAACTTGGGGCCAAGTTGGCATCCATAGAAACAGGATAGGCCAAAGGCACCACCGTATAATTTCCGTTGTAGCGCAAAAGAAAATTCCAGAAAATACGGGAATCTTCTGAAACCATGTTTTTCTGCCAATAACCCGTTTCGTAAAGAGATTTAAAAGACATGGAGTGAGAAGAAAAAGTGGCCAGACGCTCCGGCCTTTCCTGCTGAATCATCTGCCAGAAAGTGCCGGAAGTGGCCACAACCCGCGACAGGGCGGGCGCCAACCAAATATTATTGTTATACAAAGGTACCGGCTGAAAAGAAGAACGAAAAGGTTTTTCCGCGGTTAAAAAATGCCAGGCAAGACACGAAAAATATTGCGGGTAAACACGCGTATCTATATCAAAAACGGAAACCAAAACATTCTCGTAAATTATACGATTTTTATCCAGAATTTCTTCGCGCGCGCGCTCCGCAGCCCAGGCAGCGTTTGAGCCCTTGCCGGCCATCTCTCCAGAAATATCTTTGGGATGACTTGTTATTAAAAAATGCCCGAACTTACCTTCAAATTTTTTTAAAATATCATGGCTAATCTGTCGCGCTCCACCTCCCGCCCTTTCTTCCGCAGCCAGAACAACAATCATTTTTTCATTGGGCCAGCCGCAGTTCAACAAAGACTCACAGGCATCATTTACAACATTGAAGTCTTCCTTATAAAAAGGCAAAATCACCATTTGCCAAAGATGCCGCCATTTCAAATTATCCAGCCTTTTTTCCCAATCTATGCTCAAGTGATGTTTAAATCGCTTCCAGTTGGCCCGCAGATGAAAAGAAAGATAAATCGTTTTTATAAACCAGTAAACATCAAAAGCAATTATAAAAATAGCCACCCAAACAGGCTTAATCCAAGAAAGCAAAATAAAGGCAATTATCGTGCCCCAACTCAAGAAACCGGGCAGTATTTCCAACAACCGGTAAATCAAACGATCTTTGCCTGAAAGTTCCGAGGCGCGGCCTATTTTAAGATAATACGGAAAACTCATGGCTGTTTTAACTATAATCAAAAAAACACCCGTTTAAAAGCGCGGAATTTAATCCGCGCTTTTTACTTAGTCTTTAAATTTTTCAACTAATCCTCTATCAATCACATAAAGGCAAATTTCTTTTGCCCCCTGTTCTGTATAGCCGAATTTATTTACCAGATTTTGAACCATATGAGTGATATGCTCTCTCAACCTGGTATCGACGGCCTTGAATTCTTCTCCGGCGGGGAACGCCTTAACCGCGTCCCGGAAACTCTCGTTTCCAATGAAGGGATGTAAGGCCTTCTCCTTTAAATGCCTGACGTAAGAGTCGAAAAGCTCTTGATACAGCTCGGTTTCGGTAATCTTTTTCTCGGAATCTTGCGCAATAATCCTGGCGTATTTTCGCTGAATGTCCCGAGCGTAATCCAAGGCTGCGTCGTCCGGCATCTCTTCTCCGGTAAGGCAAGCTGCTATCAGCTTGAAAAATTCCACAGTAACTTCTATTTCCTTTTCAGTATATTTGCATTCTATCCTGCTGCCATCGGGATCGTAGTTGACGGCCCACAGATAATGCAAAATATCTTCTTGGATTCGCTTTTCATTATAGAAATAAAGGGATTCTTTCACTTCATTCAAAACCACGTAATCGTACCAATTCACTGTATGAGGCCACCCAATTTTGCACTTTTCAGGTAACTGGTTAATTGCTAATAATAACATAAATTGTATCGGAGAGAGCTTGTTTTGAAAAGCATAATGGACTCTCTTTGTATTGTACCAAATAAGGTAGTCAGCAAGTTTCCGGTTGAACGTTTCCGGAACGAGTAAATCGTTCATATGATAGTCAATAAATTCTTCCTGCAATGTTCTGTTGAATCTTTCAACGTGAGCATTCATTTTAGGCGTCTTGGGATATGTATGATAGTGGATAAGATGCAGCTTTTTCAACTCTTCCGAGAAATGTTTTTTGAATTCGCTTCCGTTGTCCGTCAGAACAAACATAAAAGCAAAAGAAAACGGGAACACTTTGCGGCAAAGAGTGAAGAACTCTTTGGCCGCTAAGGAGGCATGGCTGGTTGTTTCCCAGGCAAAACCAAATCTGGTGAATAAATCCTCAAAAGTTATGATGTATTTTCTCTTGCCGTCAATAATCTTCTCTATGGTGTCCAAAGCAGCGCAATGTCCGGGGTACTTGGCTTTGAAATCTTTAGGTTTTTTAAGGACCTTTTGCCTTTTTATCGGTTTGATCTTTCCGAAGCGGGATATTCTTTGAGGATATATCCTCAATCCTCCCAAGTCCTTGATCAGCCGCCCGATTGTTTTTGGTTTCGGGCAAACAAAACCATGTTTATCGCAAAATTCTTTTAGCTCTGGGCAGATCTTCTCCTTGCCCAAATTGGGATGGTCCCATCTTAATCTTTTAATCTCTTTTTCCAGTCAAAAAGAGCGCGGCGTTTGACGTTAAAAGCCTCCATTACCGCCGGTGTATTTGCAGTGGATGTGATGAAAAAAGGCCACAATTATTGCTTTCCCAAAGAGTGCAATATGTATGCGGCCTTATGCTGCTGTTTCAAAACGCCGATTACCGGCTAAGACTTCTTTCAAATGAAATTTTAATATCTGATTTTCAAGAATTTGAGTTTCCATTTTATTCCTCCTGTTCGACAAAAAATTTTTTTATTGTCAAAAAACTTTAACAATTTACAAACATCAACTGATAACAATATAAAAAATAACAGCGCGCGGTCAACTTTACCAACGGGCAATTCTATTGCCTTATAAAACACAAAAAATCCCCTTGTTTGGGGATTTTTATTTTGTAAAGTCTTCAATGCTTTCTTCTCCTGGACGGAAAAACGATATCCAGAACCTCATCAACGGTTTCAACCAGATGAATTTTGAGGTTCTTTTTTACGCTTTCCGGAACTTCTGCGAGATCATTCTTGTTTTTTCTCGGCATAATAAATTCTTTCCCTCCGCCGTGCTCGCTGACCGCAACACCCCAAGCAACACCAAAAGGAACCTCTTCCACTTTCTCAAACGTCCTTCGGGGCAGACCCAAAAACTTTCTGAGATCTTTGACGCCCAGCCGAGATAACTCGCAATCGTTTAGGCAAATTTCTTTGGCAATTTTTCTTAAAACATCTCCAATCCGCCTTTCAAGATTCCTGACTCCGGACTCGGAAGTATAAGAATTGATAATCTCTCATAAAAACCGGGTTAGACGAACCGGAGCGCAGAATGTATCTCAAAATCTTACCCGTCGTTGAACCGACAAGGCACAAACTAGGACCTTTCTTTTTGGGATTTAATTTCCTAACAACAAGTTCTTCATATACCCGCTCTTTTATCTTCCCGAGTCCGTAATGGTCAGCGTCTAAAATCCTCCAAACCTCATTAAGGTCCGGGTTATCTTTTGTCGCCTCCAGACTGTAAAACTCTAAAGCAAACTCCAGCCAATTATACCTAACCTCATATTCACTGCTATCTCTGCGGGTCCTCTGGAGTCTTTTTATTTCCTTTTCAATCTCCTCGCTTAAACTATTGGAAATTTTATCTTTAATTTTATCAAACCTGTTCCGGAACGTATCGACATCCTCATTCTTTCCCTCTGCCCCCGCCTTAACGTTTACCCGAGACGGGTCCAAAAACTTGTTCAAATAAAACAAAGACTTATTAAATCTATTCAAGGAGTCCTTGGTTTCTAAAATGTCTTTCCTCGCCATGATCACTTCCGGCGGAATATACGTGGCGAGAAAGTCAGCCAATTCTCCCACTGAATACTCCGCTAATTCTTCATCTCCGGGCAAATCGTCGGTTACCTTTCTCAAGAAATCTAGTATGCTTCTATAAACATCCCACAAAGTTCCTCCAAGCGAACTCTTCTGCTTTAGAAGCCGCGACTGGGGCACGTTCGTATCAGCTTCTATTCTTACCTCGGCCTCAATATAAGGATTGGTTCTTAAAAATTTTAATAACTTGAAACGATAAACAGGCACAATCTTGGCTGTATTGCCGCTCATTTCTTCAATCCAACAAAAAACACCTGTCCTGAAAAAGCGCTTTGTCGCCGGATGATAGGCCAAGGCGCCTATACCTTTAAATTTCTCTTCCGCGCGGTCCTTTCTTATGTCCGCTGCGAGCTCCTGAATAAATTTATAACGCCATTGTTCAAACGGCAAAAACACATACTCTTTGGTAGAAATTATTTTTTAAAATACCATCTAGAGAAATAACGTCTTTTTTCATATTCATCCTCCTCTTCCTGTTCCAGTCAAACTACAATAAATTTTTAGTTGTTAAAATTCTAGCAGTGGATGTGCCAGGACTTGAACCTGGAACCGCGGAGGTATAAGCTCCGTGCTCTGCCAATTGAGCTACACATCCGTATTATCGCGATTTTTTAACCCCCAATTCTTTCATCATTCTCTCAAATTCGTCTTTTTCAATACTTTCTTCTTCAATCAATTTTCGCGCCAGCGCGTCCAACGCTTTTTTGTTTTTTGTCAAAATTTCTTCCGCCTTTTTCTGCGCTTCTCTTAAAAATCCGCTCACCTCCGCGTCCACTTCGGCCGCCATTACCTCCGAATATGCTCTTTCCGCGCCGATCTCTTTGCCCAAAAACACCATTTCATTTTCACCCCACGCGACCGGCCCGATTTTATCCGACATACCGTATCTGGTAACCAAAGAATGGGCTATATCGGTCGCCTTTTTCAAATCATCTGCCGCGCCGGTGGTAATATCGCCAAATACAATTTTCTCAGAAACATAACCGGCCAAAGCCACAACCAATTCATCCAGAAAATGAGCTCTTGAATAAAGATGCCTTTCTTCAATCGGAAGTTTCAATGTATATCCGGCCGCCCTTCCCCGCGCCACGATTGAAACCTTATGCACCAAATCGGCATTGGGCAAAAGCGCCGTTGCCAAAGCGTGACCGGCCTCGTGATAAGAAGCAATCTTTTTTTCATGCGGCGTTAAAATCCTGCTCTTTCTTTCCGGCCCAAGCATCACCTCTTCAATTGAATCTATTAAATCTCTCTGTTCAATTTTTTTTCTGCCGCTTCTTGCCGCCAAAATCGCTCCTTCGTTCATTAGATTCTGCAAATCGGCGCCGGAAAACCCGGGTGTGCGTTCGGCAATACTTCTCAAATTAACCCCATCCGCCAAGGGCTTTTTACGGGCATGGATTTTCAAAATCTGCTCTCTGTCATTTATATCCGGCAAATCCAAAACCACACGCCTGTCAAAACGTCCCGGCCGCAGAAGCGCCGGGTCAAGCACATCCGGACGGTTGGTGGCCGCCATCACGATTACTTTTTCATGCGGCTCAAAGCCGTCCAGTTCAACCAAAATCTGATTCAGGGTCTGCTCGCGCTCATCATTACCGCCGCCAAGGCCCGCGCCTCTGTGCCTGCCGATGGCGTCTATCTCGTCTATAAACATGATGGCAGGCGCCGCCTTTTTGGCCATCTTAAACAAATCCCGCACCCGAGAGGCGCCAACACCCACAAACATTTCCACAAACTCCGAAGCGGAAAGATAAAAAAACGGCACATGCGCCTCGCCGGCCACGGCCCGAGCAAGCAAAGTTTTACCGGTACCCGGCGCGCCCATAAGCAAAACCCCTTTGGGAATACGCGCGCCTATATTTAAAAATTTTTGGGGGCTTTTCAGAAAAGAAACAATCTCGGTAAGTTCTGATTTTGCCTCCTGTACGCCCGCCACGTCTTTAAAAGTAACTCTTTCCTTTTTATCATTGGGACCTATCACGCGCGCCTTGGACTGGCCAAAACTGAAAGCCTGAAAGGCGCTGCTTTTGGCCTGGCGAGCGATAAACCAAAAGAAAAAAAGTATAAATGCGAAAGGCAAAAGGAAAGGCAAAAGAGCGCCAACCCAATACCAAAACCCTGAATCGCTTTTAATTTCCACATCAACGGCCGCCAATTTTTCCTGCGACACCCCGTAATTTACCAAGGTTTCCGTAAGTGAAGTTTCGATTTCTTTTTTGGAAATTCTTTCCCCGCCTTCTTTAAGGGAAACCTCCATCTCGTTGCCTCTCACGATTATTTTAGAAACATTTTCATTTTCTATTTCCCTGGAAAGAGCCGAAAGCGACATCTCTTCTTTTTGTTCCATTCTTCCGCTAATCAAAGAATAAAGGCCGGTTAAAATCATCATTATTAAAAGCGCCGTAATTAAATGGCGGCCCCACATTCCGGCAATCAATTTTTTCTTCTTGTTCATGATAAAAATTATAATAAAAATCCACAAACAAAACAAGAGTAATACAAACAAAAACAAGCCTAAGTTACATCCCCAATCCCAATCGCCCCACGAAAATGTAGACAAATAAAACCTAAAAATGAAACCTAAAAACAAAAAACGCCCGCGACGCAAAATGCGCAACGAGCGTTATCTTAAAATTGTTATCTAAAGTACAAATGCCGCGGACACGCGTTTGGATGGATTCTGCGCGCCCGCACCGCAATTTTCCCGCCTTCTTCTGAAACATCAACCCCGAGATAGAACGGGGTGGCATTGCGCGGCTGGATTTTGAAATAAACAGTGGCAAACTTTCCAGTTGGGCCGGGGAAGCGCAAAGACAAATAATCCCGGCCGGTGTATTGCGGACCCGGTCTGGTCTTGTCAAACCCGAACGGTTCAACTTCCCCAAAGCGGGCCGCGATGGCGCGATGTTTGGAAAAAAAAACCAGCTTTCTAAAGTTTTCCTTGCTGTTAGTGACAAGAGAAAAGAAAACCAGAATTTGTTTTTCATCAATCGGCTGTACGACAGCTGGATGAAAAATCTGACCTTTCTCTTGATTGATGGCCAGAGGCGGAATCGCCTTTTTCAAAAATATTCCTACCGGCTCCTCGGGCGGGAAATTTGACTGTAAGGCAATTCCCAACCCTGGCACTAAAGAAAAAAATCTATCGCTTCTATTATTCATTCTTTTTCACCTCCTTCATCTTCCTTCAAAAGAAAAACTTCTTTTTCGCCGTTGTACATTTTCAAATAATCTTGAGAAAATGCTTCGGAGGGCGGATAAAGCCGGAAACGCACACCATGTGAGTGGGTGTAGTTCCGCAATTCCCGAAAATCACCATCATTGGAAACAATAATGATTTCCGTCAAATCCTTAAGGTGGTCGGTAAACGCTTTGCCTCGAGCAATCATCCGAGAATCAACCCGGTCAACTTCTTTCAATTCGCCCCGAAGTTCTCTCTTGCCACTTTCATTTACCTGCCGAAACCTTGTCACAAGATTCCGGGGGCACTTATGAACCACTGCCGCAAGAGGCATGTGGATAATGTTCGCGCTATACAATGCGAATACTACACTTTCCGCATTGGAAGCGCGAGAACTGGGCGTGAACACCTCAAAAAAAATAATATCTTTTTTCTCCTGAAACGACAGGTAATCCAAAAACCAACCCAATCGTTTCTGTTCAGGGTCGTACTTGGAATTTTCTGCTAAATTCTCAAAATCAATCAAGACGATAACCTTTTTTCTTTCTTCCTTCTTTTCAACACAACCCGAAGGCGCAATTTCCCTGTCTCGCCGTAAAAATCTCCACACCTTTTCCGCAATAGGCATTTCCACTTTTAGTCTCCTTTCTAGTTTTCAAAAAACAAATTTACTATATAACATATAAAATAACCTCACAAATTCTAAAAGACAGAATATCACAGGGTTATAAAAAAGTCAAGCCCGTACCATTACGATACCGGCTTGTTCTCCGCTTTGTGCGGAGATTAGAGGCTATTCTCCTGCCGGGCCGTATTTCCGCTTGGCCCAGCTGTACAAGGCCATGGGTAGTCCGAAGACTACCTTTTTGCCTTTCTCATCAGCCTCGAGGAACTTGCCGATGGCATCCCTGAAGGCCGCCTTGAGATGAGGAACGGCCTTTTTCCAGAAGATCGTGCCATCTTTGTCTCGAGACAAAACTGCGGCCACGTTGTAGACGGGGCTGTAGCGCTTATCCCCGTCTCTCATGGCGCCATCCCTTGAATAGACCTTCCACGCCCCCTCAAAGACGATGAGGGTTTCCCTCGGCTTGTTGTCGCCAAAAAAGGTTTCTGGCTTGACCTGACCCTTGCTGGCCAAATCTGCCACGGCCTTTTCAGCGTCCGGGCCTTGACCTTGGGATTCCAACTGGCGTTTAACGTCCCAGAGACGACGGTGAACGGGAATCAGGACATTTAGATCCCGGTCGTCGTATCTCGGCCGCCACTCCGGATCTCTTAAAGCTTCCACGGTCAAAAAGTAGCCGCCCTCATGCACCGCCTGAACGTGCTTTTCAGCTCCGCCCAGTCCGGTGTTGAAGGTAATCCGGCTACCGTCGGTCTCACCGGCCATGGGGCCAGGGAAACGCTTGCGTTCGCCTTTCTGCTTTTTCCCGTCTTTAACAAACTCGACGGGTTCAGACGCAAAAGGACAAAAGTAAGCCCAGCGTCCGGCTTTCTTACCAGGAAAGAGCTCCCAGATGGTCAATTCGTCGGTGGCTAGCAAGTCGCGGACCGCCTGACCGTATTTCTGCCTTGCCTCACGCTCGGCTTCGCCAAAACGCTCACGCAGGGCCTGAAGCAGGACGGCACGATGCTGCTCCATTGGCTGAAATGCCAAAGAGAAACGGCCCTTGCCACGGCTGATGGGGCCGTCAAACGCCTCCTTAACCAACCCGCGCTCAAGCAGGTCGTCAACGAGTCGCTCCGAATCCCTCACGCCACCCTTCGCTTTGATCGCAGCCAAAACATAAGCGGTGGCCGCAATCGCGCCGGCCGGCACGGGTCGCCCGATGTACAACTCGATATGCGCGTCGCACTCCCGAACATTTTTGTCCGAGATGCCACGGGACTTTTCCCGGCGCTCCACCAACCCAGCCATAACCGGGAAGATGGTTTGAGCAAACTCACCGGCTTTGGCCGCGATGTCCGCCTGCCTGACCGCTTCGGCCTCGGCTCTCTTTTTGGCCTCCTCCGGATCCTCCAACTTCGCATCCAATTCCTCAAGCGAGGTCTCAACGCGAAAAGGATCCTTCTTGGCCTCCTTATCCGCCTTTTTCTCCTGGGCCTCAAGAATCTTTGCCCCCAGATTTCCTATTTCTCTCATCTTAAATTCTCCTTCGCCTCGCCAAAGTCCAAAGGACAACGGCGGGCAAAATTTTTAGAATATTTTCCCGGACAAAGCCCGGGGTTACCCAAAAACTCTTTATTCACCTCCTTTTTTAAATTTCAAAGACCAAGTCTTTGTTAAGTAATATTATGCACAAAACCAAAAACTTGTCAACTGGCCTCTTTTGTAGTAAACTACAAAAGAGTAATTTTAAGTTTTGAATTTCGAATTTCGAATAAATTTTAAATGACTGAATTAAAAATCAATAATAAATATGATTTGGAAGAAAGAACCGCCAAATTCGGAGAAAACATCATTCTATTGTGTAAAACAATAAAACAAGACGCAATAACTAGACCAATTATAAACCAGCTAGCAAGGTCTGGGACTAGCGTGGGAGCAAATTATATGGAAGCAAATGCCGCAAGTTCCAAGAAGGATTTCAGAAATAAAATATATATCTGCAAAAAAGAAGCACAAGAAACCAAACACTGGTTAAGGATGATTTCTCATTGCGCGCCAGAACAAAAAGATAGTACCAGAAAAACGTGGAAGGAGTGTCAGGAATTAACTTTGATTTTCGGGAAAATTGTTTCATCATTAAAAAATTAAAAATTGATTCAAAATTCAAAATTGGAAATTCAAAATTGAAAGAAAAATGTCCACCAAATCCGAAAAACAAAATAAAGAAAATCTTACTCCCCGTCCCCCTATCGTAGTTGTAATGGGCCATATTGACCATGGAAAAACCACGCTTTTGGATTACATAAGAAAAACAAAAGTTACCGAAAGCGAAACAGGAGGCATCACACAGCATGTGGGAGCATACGAAATAGAAGTACCCGCTTCGCCCGCGAATCGTGGCGAGAAAAATACAAAAATCACTTTTTTGGATACGCCGGGCCACGAAGCATTTTCCCAAATAAGAAAACATGGGGCAAAAATTGCCGACATCGCCGTTCTTGTGGTGGCCGCGGACGACGGAGTAAAAACGCAGACTGAAGAATCCATACAGGCCATTCAAAAAACAGGCATACCGTACATAATAGCCATAAACAAAATAGACAAAGAAAACGCCGCGCCTGACAAAATCAAAAAGGAACTTTCTGAAAAAGGAATTCAAATAGAAGAATGGGGCGGAAAGATACCTTGCGTAAATATTTCCGCCAAAACAGGCAATGGAGTGAACGAGCTCTTAGAAATGGTAAACCTAATTGCGGAACTGGAAGATTTAAAGACTGACCCAAATGCCAACGCATCAGGCTATGTGCTAGAATCATATCTGGATAAAAAAAGAGGTATTGCTGCCACTTTAATTATTCAAAACGGAAAATTAAAAAAAGGAATGCGTATCGTCGCAAAAAACGCAACTGCGCCGGTAAGAATCCTTGAAAACTTTTTAGGAGAACCGCTCAAAGAAGCCGGCGCTTCTTCCCCTGTCAAAATAACAGGTTTCAACGAAACACCGGAAAGTGGCTTTAAATTTGAATCTTTCTCCTCAAAAAAAGACGCCGAGACAACAAAGACACAAATCCAGCGACACCGGGTGTTGGTGGATAAAGATGAAAATGACAAAAATAAAGTAATAATACCGCTTCTAATAAAAGCCGACGCGAAAGGTTCTGTCGACGCGCTTGTGCAACAACTTAAAAAAGCGGAGACAAAAAAAGTATGTTTAAAAATTGTTCGCGCCAAAGCAGGAGACATAACCGAAGACGACGCGAAACTTGCGTCCGGCAGCGAAAACTCAATAATCATCGGGTTCAACGTAAACGCTTCATCAAATGCCAAGATGCTGGCTGAACGTTTTGAAATTCAAATTAAAATCTTTAACATAATATATAAAGCCGAAGACTGGATAAAGGAAGAAATTGAAAAAAGGACACCAAAAGAGGAAAAAGAAGAAATTATCGGCAAAGCCGGCATAATTAAAATATTCCGCGATGAAAAAAACAAAAAAATAATCGGCGGAGAAGTTAAAATCGGGAAGATAACGGCCGGAAAAAAAGTTAAAATATACAGGAGAGAATTTCTTTTGGGCGGAGGAGAAATCTTAGAGGTCCGGCACAACAAAAGCAAAACGGAAGAAGTGCCGGAAGGACAGCAATTCGGCGCGCTGCTTCAAACAAAAGTCAATCTGGCGCCGAAAGACACTCTGGAAATTTATTCATGAACAATCATAAAAAAGAAAGGCTTCAGTCGCTATTTCAAAAATTGATTTCAGTATTTTTACAGCGCGCAAATATTAAAGATTGCTTAATCACCGTCACACATATTGAGTTTTCAGAAAACTTGAAAAATGTTAAAGTTTTCGTAAGTATTTATCCGGAAAAAGAAGAAAATAACATATTAAAAATTCTTGAAAAGCAAAAAAGTGGGTTAAAGAAGCATTTAGCTTCAAAAACAAGAATGAAATTTTTACCTAACGTTAATTTAGAAATAGACAAAGGAGAAAAAAACAGATTACGCATTGAAGAGTTGCTTAACAAATAAATACGGCCTGGTAGCCAAGTGGTAAGGCAAGGGTCTGCAAAACCCTTACACGGGGGTTCAATTCCCCCCCAGGCCTCCCTTAAACCATTGCTCGGGTGGCGGAATTGGTATACGCGCACGACTTAAAATCGTGTCCCGCAAGGGATGCGGGTTCAAATCCCGCCCCAAGCACAGCGCCGAGGTGGTGAAATCGGCAAACACGCATGGTTTAGGACCATGTGCCTAACGGCTTGCAGGTTCAAATCCTGTCCTCGGCATATTCCCCGCCTCAGCGGGGTAAAGCGGGTGTGGTGTAATTGGCTAACACGCCACCTTGCCAAGGTGGAAAGTACGGGTTCGAGCCCCGTCACCCGCATAAACTTTCACTTACGCTCAAATTATGAACACACCAATGAACATACCATGATATGTTCATTCATCATCTTAAAACGGTACAAAAATTACACCATAATTTTCTTAATCCGTATATACTATAACTAGTACGACCGGACAAGTTATAGTATATACGAATTGCAGAAAGTGTGTTATGATTGTAGGACAAAATATAATTGTAGAACAAAATAATACCTAAGGCGCCAACAAAAAACCACCTCCGCCATACATACGGAGGTGGTTTTTTGTAAATAAATTTTCTGGAATCATCTTTATTTTGGAGGAATAACTGGCGCGTCCGGAGGAGTATACTGCATAGGAGGAGGACCTTCAAAAATAGTATTTTGCAGAATATAAATAATTCCAATAAAAGAAACCAAAACAAACATCCCGATAAGGCCGTAAATAATCAAGTCTTTTGCCTGCTTTCTTTTTTCCGGGTTACCCGAAGCAGAGATATACTTCACAATACCCCACAAAAACACGGCCACCGCCAAAACTTCCAAAAAAATAATTATACTTCCCGCAAGCTCCGTGCCTTTTTGAAAAACCCCTTCAACGCTGATATCGGCTGAAGCCGCAAAAGGCAAAACCGACAAACTAATCAACAGAAGATATAAAACTTTGTAAGATTTGAATAATCCCATAAACAGAAAACATTATAAACAGCCCTATAATTCCCCAGATTATATTTTTCTTTCCCTTTTCTTTTTTTTCCGGATTATCAGCGTTCGCCATAAACTCCACCAATCCGTAAATAAAAATCAGAGCCGACAAAGCAAACAAAAAAATCACAAAAGGCCAAACAGCCGTCTGAACAATCTTATTTATTAACTCGGACATATGATAAATCCGATATTATTTTACCTTTCCGGGTATAATGCTGGGCAATTCCTGGCTTCCACCGGGGTCTATACCGAAAGATGTAGTAATAATCCTAATAATACCCCAAAAGGCCACCAAAACAAAAATTCCGATAAGACCGTAGATTATAAAACCTCTCGCGGCTTTTTCTTTTTCAGGACTTCCTCCGGCAGTGATATACTTTATAATACCCCATAAAAATACCGCCACCGCAATCACCATAAAAAGAGGGACAATCGCATCAGCTAACTCTTTAAGCTTACCTAGAATATCAATCAAGGTACCCGCAATGGCCAAAAAAGGAGTTAAACCCAGGGCAAACGGAATTACTCTTGCTAATTTTTTCATTTCTTAATTTTTTTTAATTATTAATTTTAATTATTAATCGACCTGTTTATTTCAATCCTTTTACAAAATTAACTATTGCCTTGGCAATCGCGGATGAGCCCAAAAGAACCACGGCGCCGATAATGGTCCACTGAAAAGTGGATTTGGCTTTTTTTAATTGTTCATCGCTTCCCCGCGCCGTAACAAAAAGAAAACCGGACCAAATAATCATAACCACCGCCGCCACTCCTCCAACCTGCATCACTATGTCGGCAACTTTGCCTATCAATTCGGCAAAAGTAGCATCTTTCCCTAAGGGATTCTCAAGAGCCTGGGCAAAACAAGTTTGCGTAATTAAAAACATCCCCAACAATATTATTATATAATAAAACCCTTTATTCTGTAAAATTTTATTCGCAATTCGCATCATGTTTTTTTAAACAACTCACAAGCTGGAAATTCATTCCATGGAAGAGAGTCCAAATAATCTTTCGTCACCAATCCCCTTAAAATGGTATCCACAATCAACCAGGCGCTAAAGGCGATAACAAGGCCGATAATGGTATATTTAAAAATATCCTTGCCTCTTTTAATTTTTTCCGGACTGTCTCCGCCGGTTAAAAATATTATGCCGGCCGCAATCAAAGCGATTACGGATACCGGAAGCGCCAAATTAAAAAGGATAAAATTTATAACCTCATCTATCAATTTTGCCAACTGGCAAAAATCGCAATCAGGCTCAGTTTTCCCGCCACAAGGAACAAGCCCTCCGGCAAAAACAAGCAAAGGCGCCAAAATAACAATAGCTGTAAAAAAAGGAACTAAATAATTCAACCCTTTCATGCTTTAATGCTTTAATGATTTAATGATTTAAATTCCGCTTCCAAAAGCTTTTTCGCGTCCCGAATCGCGGTTGAAATCTTTTTTCTGCCTGTTACTATTGATTCTACCATATCCGCGAAAATATTAGAAACCGAATCCGCGTCAGGCTCAAGCCAGCCGCCGGACTGCACAGCGGCCTTGTAAAACACCGCCAAGGCGGTATCGGACGGCTGTTTTTTTAAAAGAGCCCTGCGCCCCGGCAAAAGCATGGTGTTATTTTCAATCTCTTTCAGTTCCTCCTCGCCCGTAAAAGCGAAGGCAGCTCCAAGAGCCGCGTTTATATTGGTTGACGTTTTACTTATGGCCAGCCCGTATAACCGGCCGAAGGTAAAATATAAAGAAGAACTACTTAACCGAGGAACCAGGGAAACGTCAAAATTCAAATGAGGATTGGCTGCCTCTATTTCTTTAAACTCGCCGGCGCGGCCAAAATACATGGCCAATTTACCGGCCGTGAAAAATTTTTTTGAAGACGGCAAGGCTCTGTTCCATGAATAAGAAACGCGCGAAGGGTCGGAAAAAGCAGTGTAAAAATTCAGAGCGCTGACAGTAGGATCTGTTACCCCCGTGACGCTTTCGCCAAAAACAACATCCCACTCGCCGGCGCGATTTCCTTCTTCCACTATTTTATTGCCGCCCTGAAACAAGAGCAAAGAAAGAATGTCTTTAAAATAATTAACATTTGAAGCAACGCCCATGGCCGCTCCGCTTTGAATAATATTTCCGGCCTTATCGGTTTTGGTAAGCGCCTGGGAGAAATTCAAAAACTCATCCCAATTCTGCGGAGGCGACACGAGCCCTTCGCTTCTTAATAAATCTTTGTTCCAATAAAGCACAATCGGGTCCACCACCAAAGGGACTGCGTAAAAACCATCTTGAGAAAGAAAGAGCGAGGCCTGGTCTATAAAAGTATCCATGAAATCGCGCCTGTTAAAAACCTCAAAAGGTATTTGAAACAATTTATCTTTATCTTTCAAAATCATATCCTGGGTGATGAGCCAGATATCGGGGCCCGCGCCCGCGGCAAGCGCGTTCACGACTTGAGACTGATAATTTTCCGGGTCTTTTCCAATATATGTTATTCTGAATTCTCCCTGATGATTTTGATTTAACAAATTAACCGCTCCCGCCATTTGTTCTCTCGGAAAAATGCCCCACATTGTTAAATCCACAACCTGCCCTCTTTGACGGCCCGGCAATCCCGGGATAACACCGGCCAAAACCAGCGTGGCTAACACCACCAAACCAAGAATAACCCCTATTATAATTATTTGAAATTTACTCATTGATTTAATGCTCTGGTGATTTTATGAATATCAGCCCGTAGTGGCTTTCTCCCACGTTTATATCCCGAGCCTTTTTTAATCCGGCGGCCTCAAAAAGCTGAACCGCTTGTTCTTTCGGAATCCTCGCGCTCTGCGGCGGGCCCAGCCGCTCCTGAAAAGAACCCGGCAGCCAATCAATCACGGCCGCCCTAGCCCCGGGCTTTAAAATTCTAAAACATTCCCTTGCAACGGCTTCTTTATTTTCCACCTGGAAAAGCATATTGGAAACCAAAACAAAATCCACCAAATTATCTTTCAGGCCTGTACTGTTTTGCGCTTCCAAATCAGCTCTTCCGATTTCTATATTAGAAAGACGCGCCAAAGCCGCTCGGCTTTTCACCGCCTCAAGGGCCTCACTCTGAACATCAAGAGCGTAAACAACTCCATCTCTGCCGATCAGCCTTGCCATTTCAATTGTAAAATGCCCGGAACCGCAGCCAAAATCGGCAATTCTCATGCCGGCCCGCAAATCAAATTTTTCAACTACTACGGATGGGTTAAGAAAAGCCATTGATTTTATTATAACATAAAAAAAACATCAAACACTAAAAACAGGTAAGAGAGGCCACACCGTCTCCGCTTCTAATGCTCATTATTCTCACCCCCTGCGTCTGCCTGCCAAGTTCAGGAATTTCTGAAAGTTTTGTTTTTAATATTTGTCCTTTCTTAGAAATAGCTATAATCTCTTCAAGCTCCGGAGTAAGCACCTTGGCCGCCACCAAATTTCCTGTTTTTTCCGTCACCCTGGCTGTTTTAATTCCGCCTCCTCCCCTCTTTTGGATTCTATACTCTTTAATTTTTGTCTTCTTGCCGTATCCTTTTTCGCTTATGGTAAGCACATCGGTTTCTTTTTCTTTCACCAACACAACGTCAGCGCCAACCAATTCATCATTACTCTTTAGATTCACGGCGCGCACACCCGTGGCGGTTCTGCCCATCGCGCGCACGTCGCTTTCTTTAAAACGAATGGCCTGTCCTTTTTTACTTACCAACACCAAATGGTCGGAAGGCGACACCAGTCTGGCCCAGCCAAGTTCATCCCCTTTTTTCAATTTAAGCGCAATCATCCCGCTCCGCCTCACTCCTTCAAACTCTGAAGCTTTTACTTTTTTAATCACCCCCTTTTTTGTCATCATTGCCAAATAAGTTTTCCCTTCTTTTGCCCGTTTGGGAATAGCTAAAATGGAAGTTACCCGTTCAGTCGAAGAAAGAGGAAGAAAATTCGCGATGGACTTTCCTTTGGTTGCCTTCTTGCCTTCGGGCAGTTCATACATTTTTGATTGATATGCCTTGCCTTTGTCCGTGAAGAAAAGCAAATCATCATGCGTGCCTGCCTGAAGAAGAATAAACACGGAATCTTCCTCTTTGGTAAACAAATCTATTACCCCTTTTCCGCCCCTTTTCTGCGCTCTATAAAATTCCGGTTTGGAGCGTTTGATATATCCGCCTTTGGTCAAAACCAAAGTGGCCGACTCTTCGGGAATTAAATCTTCTTCGGAAATACTGCCAGCCGCGCGGCTAACCACTTTTGTGCGGCGTTCATCGCCGTATTTCTCCTTTATTTCCAAAAGTTCATCTTTTATAACGGCCAATATCTTTTTGGGGTCCTTTAGCAAAGCCGTTAATTCCTTTATCAATTTCAATTTTTCTTTCAATTCATCTTCTATCTTTTGCCTTTCAAGACCGGCCAAGGTTTGCAGTTTCATTTCCAATATCGCCGTTGCCTGCTTGTCGGTAAAAGAAAACTTTTTCATCAAACTTTTATGGGCGACTTCTTTGTCCGCGGAAGATTTTATGGTTTTTATAATTTCATTTATATGATCCAGCGCCTTTTTCAAACCTTCCAAAATATGCGCCCTGGCTTTGGCCACATTAAGGTCAAACCTGGTTCTGCGCTCAACCACAACTCTGCGATGTTCCACAAAATGTTCCAAAACTTCTTTCAAAGACAAAACCTGCGGCTGAATACCGTCAACCAAGGCCAGCATATTAAAATGATAAACCTTTTCCAAATCGGTATGCTTAAAAAGAGCGTTCAAAATTTTATTGGGATTGGCTCCGTTTTTTAATTCAATAACCACACTCAACCCCTCTTTGTCAGACTCATCTCTGATGTCGCGGATTCCTTCTATTTTTTTGTTCTGCGCCAATTCAGCCATTTTGGAAATCATTTCGGCCTTGTTTACAGTATAAGGTATTGAGCTTATATGGATCTCAAACAAACCTTCCTTTTTTTCAACAATTTCGGTTTCCCCGCGGGCCACCACTCCGCCCCGGCCGGTGATGTAAGCCGCTTCAATATCTTTTTTGTTAAAAATAATTCCGCCTAGGGGAAAATCAGGCCCTTTTACAAACTTAACCAAATCCGAAACAGACGCTGTCGGGGTATCTATCAAATGCATCGTTGCTTCCACCACTTCGGAAATATTGTGAGGAGGAATATTGGTGGCCATTCCGACGGCAATACCAATTGCGCCGTTCAAAAGAAGATTGGGAATGACGCTGGGCAAAACCCTGGGTTCTTTCAACCTAGCGTCGTAATTGGGAATAAAATCCACGGTGTCTTTTTCAATATCTCTAAGCATTGTTTCCGCGATTTTTGTCATTCTGGCTTCCGTGTATCTGTGCGCGGCCGGAGGGTCGCCGTCAACCGAACCCCAGTTTCCCTGGCCGTCTACCAACGGATACCGTAAAGAAAAACTCTGCGCCATTCGCGCCATGGCATCATAAACAGCCGTATCTCCATGAGGATGGTATTTGCTCAAAGTATCGCCGACAACCGTGGCCGACTTTTTAAAACGGCCGCTGTACGAAAGGCCATCCTCATGCATTACGGTAAGAATTCTGCGCTGCACCGGCTTTAAACCATCCCTCACGTCGGGCAAAGCGCGGCTGACAATGACGGACATGGCGTAATCCAAATAAGATTTGCGCATTTCTTCCGAAATACTTTGCTCTATTATTCTTTCGTTTTTATTTTCTGTGTTCTCTTCCATTAAAAATTATCTCGCTGTGCGAGATCCCGCGTAGCGGGAAAAATTAAAAATCAAACATATCCACAAATATAGAAAAAGGACTTTTTTGTTCAGCACTCGCGGGCTGTTCCGAAGAAGAAAACAGCACAAGACTGAGCCAAACGGCCGCTATTACCAACATTATAAAAAACGTAAGAAGCAGGGAAATCCTGCGCCTTACACTTTCAGACTTTTGCCTTGTTTTATCAAGCCAGTCAAGGATGCT
>PEZL01000027.1 GCA_002774055.1 Candidatus Tagabacteria bacterium CG09_land_8_20_14_0_10_41_14
CTCGGTTATTGGTGTGGTCATTATCGTCATTGCCTACGCCGTTGTCACCTATGTAGTCGGCATATTTTAAATTTCTAAAAAGATACTTATGCTAACGCCTATTATTGCCAAACAAACAGTAATTCAATTAGCCGTCACGGGCGATGAGTTAAAAGACCTAGCGATACCTAGCGATATCTCAGTCCACCTCTCTCACGCTTATCGGCACTGTTGCGAAAGTAGTCGATACAATTTTAATTATCGCCGGCATTATCGCTTTCTTATATCTTATCTACTCCGGCATTATGTATATGACAGCTGGCGGGGACGCGGAAAAAGCGCAGGGCGCCCGCACGTCCATCCTAAACACAGTTATTGGCATCGTTGTTATTATAATTGCCTATGCTTTGGTCAGATATATTACTGGAATTTTCGCGTAAAATTATTTTAATATTAGGAGAAAATTATGGATTTAGGTAATTTACAAATCAACCCGATAAGCGATGGGACCGATTTGATAAGCCTTCTGACTTCTATTGTAGGCACAATTTTAATGGTTGCCGGCATTATTGCTTTTCTGTATCTTATCTACGCTGGCATTATGTATATGACAGCCGGCGGAGATGCGGAGAAAGCGCAGGGGGCAAGAACTGCTATCTTAAATACAATTATTGGCATTGTTGTTATTATTCTTTCTTATGCTATTGTTAGATACTTAGAGACTGAAGTTTTTTAGATAATTAGAGATTACTGTTTTTGGGGTATGAGAATGAGAGAATAAATGAGCATTATAAATATTAAAATCCAAAAAACGGCCTCAAAGCCGTTTTTTGGTATGCTATGACACTCCACGTTCTAAAAAATGCGGTATTACGTTCGGAAATAAAATTTTAATTTCAAGCTTCGGTTGGACCTTGAGTTTCTTCCGAAGCAGGCGGAGAAGTTTGTTCAGATTCAACCTGTTTTTCTTTCTCGGCCGGCTCTTCTTCTTTGGGTATCTCTGGCCTAACTGTGTAACCAGCTTGCCAGCGCGGGTTTACTTGCCCTTCCACTATTTTGCATGTTGAGTTTTCGCCCCTTCCCTTACCCACTCTGGTTATTTCTAATTTTGCCACGTCGGGCAAAATACCCCACCCTTTTCCTTTATCCAATTGAATTTTCTGATCAACTACAAGCCTAGTGCCTTCTGCCAAACCATCCTCGGCAGTTATATCAATAAAGACATTACCGCCATAAAACCCAACAATCTCGCCGACATAAGTATAGGGCGCTTTTTCTTTTTCCTCCAACTTATCTTTCAAAACCCGCTCTAAATTACCCAAAGCAACAGAAATTGCTCGCCCTTCTCTGCCTCTATCATCATCTCTTCTCAAACGAATCCCTCCAACACTCAAACCGCCTACTAGAACGTTTTTAAAATCTGCTTCGTTACCCAAAACACTTATGGTGCCGGCAGCTACCCCGGTGCGATTGTCCCAAAAAGTCACATCCAAAACCACCACGGTTTTTGCTTTTTCTATATCAAAACCAGAGAGTGAAAAAATGTTTCTGCCCCAGCCTATAATCGCTTCCAAATCTTTTCGGCTGTGGACAACTTTTAAAGTGGGTGTTACTTCAATGTCTTCGCGCTCAATAGTCGCTGGTTCAGGAATAGTTTCAGGGGCAATTTCAATATTGGCTCGCGCTCGCGCTCTCTCGCGGCTTTCTTGCTCCAACTGTGCCCGCGAAGTCACTGATTTTAACCCTAAAGACGAAAAAATATGTAGCAAGGAAGAACGCAGACCCTTTTGCAAATCGCCTCGGCTATTGTAAGTGGTGCCCAAAATTTCAATATCCCTATCGTCAATTAAAAGGCGATCATCCGGACCAATACCCAGTTCCACATCTTCATTTAATCTTTCGCTGGCCTCTAAACTATCTTGGGCGGCTTTTTGGGCTTGCTGTTCAGCTATATCCTCAGCGGCCTTAGTAGCTACTGCGCCTATAATTACCTCTTTTAATCCACCCGCTTCAGCCTCTGTGGGTTTGACCACTTCCTTAGTTACTGCAAGCCCACCAATAACACCCAGTGCCCTTAAACCAATTAAAAATCTAGACAAAGTAAAAAATTGTCCAAAAAACTTGCGTGATTTTCCTGGATGTGTCTCTCTCTCCTCTGCTGTTTCAACTGGCTCCTCGTTGGCAAAATCTTGTGGTAATTCCCCGTTTGTTTCCGGTGATTTAAACATTTTATTTCCTTTTTTAATTATATCATAAATGAGGCCTTAAATCAATTTTTGATTCTTCCAATCTTCATTTATAACTCATCATTTATAATTTATAACTTATCACTAGTAATTTTTTCTGCCATTTATCACTTATAATTTATAATTTATATTAATCCCTTGTCACCCGCCGCACTTCTTCTTCCGAAGTAATGCCGGCTTTGACTTTGTCCATGCCATCCTCAAGCATAGTTTTCATCCCTTGCAGCCGGGCCGCCTGCTCAAACTCGCGCAACGAGCTTTTGCGCGCAATCAGCTCTTCAATTTTGGCGCTTGATTGTAGCACTTCGGAAATGGCCGTTCGGCCCAAATAACCCGTTAAATGGCATATTTCGCAGCCCTTGCCGCCGCATTTTTGACAAAATTTCCGCACTAATCTTTGCGCCACAATCAAGTTAATGCAACCGGCCAATAGATAAGTCGGCACGCCCATTTCAATTAAAGTGGGCAAGGCGGCGGAGGCGCTATTGACGTGCAGCGAGCTTAAGACCAAATGACCGGTCAGCGCCGAATGCAGAGCAATCTGGGCCGTTTCCGCGTCGCGCACCTCGCCAACCATCAGAATGTCCGGGTCCTGCCTCAAAGCCGCCCTCAAGCCCTTGGAAAAGGTGTAGCCTTTTGACGGCTCAATTTGCGACTGGTCAATGCCGGCAATTTTATACTCAATCGGGTCTTCCAAGGTAATGATTTTGACATTTGACTTATTTAAATGGTTTAAAATCGCATACAAAGTGGTGGTTTTACCCGAACCGGTTGGTCCGACAGAAAATATAATGCCGTTGGGTGCGGTGGCTGCATTCTTGATTTCAGCAATTGTCTCGGCGGCAAACCCCAGCTGGTCTAATTTCAAAAGTATCGCCTTGGAGCGCAAAAGCCGCATTTCCAACAGTTCGCCGTAGGCAGTCGGCAAAGTGGAAACGCGCACGTCAATTTGCTCATCAGCCACCGCGAATTGAAAACGGCCGTCCTGCGGCAAATTAACCACGTCCAATTTGAGCTTGGCTAGATATTTAACCCGCGAAACTATTTTTTTATAAGATTCGAAGGGCAAAGTACTGATGTCCTGCAAAACGCCGTCAATGCGCAACCTTAGCCGGCAGTTATTGGCGATGGGCTCAATATGAATATCTGAAGCGTTAGTGTTGATAGCGCCAGCAAAAACAACATCTAAAAGGGAGGTGGTGGAAACCTGGGATATTGTTTCCCGTAAATCGGTAATGCCTTTTACTTCGCTGGCGTATGGCAACGCTGTTGAATTGTCCTGGGCCAAAATTAACTCCTTTATTACAAGATACCATAAATAGAGCTGAAGGTTTAATTAACCTCTGTTTGTGGCGCTGTTTTTTGTGCTATAATGAATTTAAGATAAATATTTCTGGGAAATTATACCCAGTATTAAAGGAGGGACACAATGGACCAACCAACATCACCAACACCACCCCAACCGCAGGCGCCGCAAAATGAGCCAGCCAACGAACCGTTAGACGTGGGCCCAACGCCAGTCGCGCCTAAATCTTCAGGCGCTCTAACTTGGCTGATAATTATTTTGCTAATAGTTTTATTGGGCGGCGGCACTTACTATTATCTCTTTATCTACAGCGGCAGCCAAACCAGTAGCTCTTCATCCACGGAAAGTGTTACCCCCGCAACAACTCCTTCTTCCACAACAGGCACATCAACAACTTCTACCGCCGCTGCCATTACCAAGGCCTATACCAGCACGACCGCCATCAAACCCACCGCTGCCAAAAGCATCGCTTTAGACAGCGACCTTTACGCTATCTTGAAAACAACTTTTACCGACGAGGTTAAATTAAAAGAGGACTTCAACGGCACCATGCTGACCTATGTTGTTAATCGAGCCATTACCGCCGCGGACGTTACCTCTGTTTTAACCGATTTAGAAACGGCCGGGTATACCAAGATGACTGCCGATACCAGCGGATTTACAGTTTCCAAAAGCAGCGCTACCTATGTGTTCACTTTCTCGGTTGCCAGCACCTCCAAAGCAATTGTTGAAGTGACTTTTTAGGATATCCGATAAAAAATATCTGATAAAACAAAAAACGACCGCACAGGCCGTTTTTTGTTTTGCTTGGAATTGTTTAACAATAATGAACTATAGATTAATTGGCGAGATGCTAAGCGTCTCCAATG
>PEZL01000037.1 GCA_002774055.1 Candidatus Tagabacteria bacterium CG09_land_8_20_14_0_10_41_14
AAATAAGTGGACAAGGAGGAACATTAGTTATTGATAAGAAATTGATTTCAAAATTAAAATTTATAAAAGAGGGTGATTTTCAGAAAAAAGGAAAGCCAGTTTTAAGATTGATTGGCGACGTAAAACCCGTTTCTGTTGTTGGAAAGAATACAAAAGGTGCTAGTAGAACAAACATTCAAATAACCGATGATCCAAAGGCTCCAATTATGCGACTCAGTGAACAAGAATTTAAGAAAAAATTTCCTCTTGATTATACTAATCTTACGAAAAATCTTTACGCTCGTTATAAAGATTTTAAGTCAAACCAAAAATATCACAAACTAAGAAAAGAATTTAAAAAAGACAGAAAGCTGTGTTTTACCAAACAACTTGACCCCGATAATCCTAAAAGTGCTAAAAAAGATTTTTATAGCCCATCAATTTATAAGAAATTTGATAAATATTACAAAATAAAGACTAAAAAATTTAATTACAAAAAACGATTAAACAAAATTAGTAAATCTTAATCGCAAATTCTGGCACCTCAAACCAATCAGGATTTTTCTTGTATAATTTGTGTAAATTACGGATAATTGGTTTAATTGTATTAAGATTTGGTTCGAATTTGCGGACATCCTCTTCCGCAATAAATTTTCCTAGCACGCCACCACCACGCCGGTTACTCGGCGGGCGCCGTTTTTCATTAAAACCTTTCTACATTCGCTTATGGTGGCGCCGGTTGTAAACACATCGTCCAGCAAAAATATATTTTTATCTTTTATAAATTCCGGATTTTTTACGCAAAAACAATTTTTTAAATTTTTTAATCTTTTTTCTCTGCTTTTTATATCCACCTGCGAGGCGGTTTCCTTGTTTTTGTAAAGGACATTTGTCAACAAGGGGAGAGAGGTAATGTCCGATAGATGTCGGGCGATTTTTTCTGCTTGGTTAAAACCGCGTTGCCTTAATCGTTTTTTAGTCATTGGTACCGGAATAATGATTGAGGCCTGCCTGACCGGCAGGCAGGTTGAACCTCGCTCATTAAAAATTGAATGAAGTCGGACCTCAATCAATTGGGCCAGCGGAAGGGCGATTTTTCCGGCTTTTTTGTATTTTAAGGCATGAATGGCTTTTTTTATGGTCGGATTTTCATAGGATGTGGCGGCTAAAACGCGGCTGTCTTTGCCAAAAGGCGGCGCCGGCATTTTGTTCACGCACTCCGGGCACAGGTAAGTATTTTTTTGCCCGCACCCCAGGCAATTTTCAGGCAAAAACAGGTTTAAAATTTCGTTAACGGTCTTATTAATTATCCACATATTATTTTATTATATTTTGTTTTATTATGTTATACTTATTTTATAAAAGAAATGCAATGGAGAAAAGTATTTTCAGCAAGCTGTTTCCGGGTAATTTGAAATTTTGGGAAAAAAACCAAAAAGTTGTTGGTATTGATATCGGTAGTTCATCCGTTAAAGTTGTCCAGTTGAGAAGAGAAAAAGAAAGGGCGATTTTGGAAACTTACGGCGAATTAGCCACGGGTCCCTATGTAAAAAGACAGATTGGACAGGTGGTGCAATTGCCCGAGGAGGTGGTGGTTAATATGCTGAAAGATTTGTTTAAAGAGGCGAGCGTGACGGCGACATCGGCGGCCGTAAGCATTCCGGTAAAAAATACTTTTATCGCGGTAATTGACCTTCCGTTAGTCTCCGAGAAGGAAATGGACGAGATGGTTAGATTGGAGGCCAGAAAATACGTTCCCGTGCCCATAAAAGAAGTGGAGATAAATTGGCAAATAATAGGTAGAAGTGAAGAAAAAGCAGATGGTCAAAAAAACGAAAAATTGCAACTCGCGGAGATCTTACTTGTTGTCATTCATAAAGAAGTAATACAAAAATACAGGGGGGTTGTTGAAAAATTGGGTTTGAAGATGAAGTTGATTGAGGCAGAAGTTTTTAGCGCCTGGAGATCGGTAATTTTCAGGCCGGTGGCGCCGGTGATAGTGATAGATATGGGCGCCTCTTCCGCGAAGATGAGCATTGTGGATGCCGGTGTTTTGCGCTCCACTTATACCATAGATAAAGGTTCGCAAATGATTACGGATTCCATTTCTAAATCTTTAAACATTAGTTTTGAGAGAGCGGAAGAGTTGAAGCGTGAGGTTGGTTTATCCACCAGGCCCGAATACAAAGAACTTGCCAGCGTAATGGAATCAAACTTAAATTTTATTTTTAGCGAAGCCAGAGAATTCATGCTTGCTTATCGTAAAAAAAACAATAAATCTGTCAGCCAGGTGTTTTTAACCGGAGGCGGGGCGATTTTGAACGGCGTCGTGGATTTGGCGGTAAAAAGTTTGGGTGTAGAAACTCTCCGCGCCGATTCCTTTGCCAAAATGGATTATCCCGCGTTTTTACAAGAAACTTTAAAAAAAATAGGCCCGAGTTTTTCCACGGCTTCGGGTTTGGCCTTAAAAAGTTTAAATCATGCCTAATATTCTTTCAAAAACACCTTTTATTCCCGAATCTGATTTCATCGCTAGCGGCGTTAGTTATCGAGAGGCCGGCTGGGGATTGCTTTTCAAGGTGGTGGTTTTTTTACTTGTTATCTCCCTGGCTAGCTTTGGGGGTTCCTTGTTTTATAAAAGAGTTTTGACGCAGCAGATAGATGAATTATATTTTTCTTTGGAGCGCGCCAAGGCTTCTTTTGATCCTATTTTAATTGCCGAAATGGAGGATTTATCCAAAAGCGTTCCCATTGTTGAGGATTTGATTGAAGCGCATCATCATCCGGCGAAGATTTTTGAATTTTTGGAGGATTTGTCCAGCCAAGACATCAGGTTTACGAAATTTAGTTATAATTTTAAAGAAGATGTTCGGCCCTCTTCTTCTCTCGCCCCGCAGGTTCAGGTTGTTGTTGAAAATCCGGTTTCTGTTTCTTTGGATGGGGAGGCGAGAAGTTTTACCGTCCTGGCTGAACAGGCTGAGATTTTTTCGGCGAACAGCGACATAAATAGTTTTTCTTTTTCAAACTTTAGTTTAACCAGAGATGGAAATGTTTCTTTTTCTCTTGAGGTCGTTTTAAATTCAGCAATTTTTAAGATATGAGACGAGGTGTAATTAGTTTTTTGTTTATTGCGATTGCCGTTGCTGTTTTTTTTGTATGGACGCGGCCAGGGTTAGGAGAAATAACCGAGTTGCGCGCGGAGAAAGCCGCAATAAACGATGTTTTGTCTGATTCACGGGAATTGCAGGAGATAAGAGACAGGTTGTTGACTCAATATAATTCAATTCCGGCTGCGGATTTGACGCGGCTGTCGAACAGTCTGCCGGATTCCGCGGAAGAAACCAAATTAATGGTGCAAGTTTCAAAAATCGCGCAGTCCAGCGGTGTGCTTCTGGAATCTTTTCAGACGAAAGAAATCGCTACTAAAATCGGAACGGCGTCGGACAAGCAATATGATGAAGTTGATTTACAAATTTCTTTTACTGCCTCTTATGAGGCGTTAATTTCTTTTCTTCAAACGATGGAAAAAAGTTTGCGTTTGATGGATATAAATGAAATTAGTTTTAGCGCGGGTGATGAAAATTCTTATTCCGTCAGTTTAAAGGCGAAGGCTTACTTTAAAAAAGATTAAAGATGAAAAATATAGGAAACATTTTTTTTGCAATTTTTATAATAATATTTTTTATTTTCGGATATTTTTGGTATCAGAAAATTGCGGGTTCTTCCGAAGAGGTTTTGGTTGTTGCGGAAAAACGCGTCGTGAGTCAGGAGTTTTTGGCTGCCATAAATAAATTGCGGACGATAAAAATAAACAAGGCTTTTTTTGAAAACGAGAGTTTCCGGGCGCTTCAGGACTTTACGCCGCTGATCAAAATTCCAGCGAATATAGGCAGGGCCAACCCCTTTTTACCGCTTCAATCCCGTTAGTGATCCAAGTGTTGGATTTTTTAACGGGCTACGAGTTGAATATATGACAAGGAATAATTATAAGTTAAAGAACAAAAAACGGAAATGTTAAAACATTTCCTATCACTAACGGGATGAGTTTTGGGGAAATTTTAGTTAAAAACAGGATTATTGACAGCAGTCTGTTGACACAGAGCCGGAAAGAGATGGAGGAACAGGGTGTGTCTTTGGAAGAAGTTCTTTTAAAGCAAGGTATACCCGAAGATGCCATAACGCGGGCTAAAAGTGAAGCCTTTGGCATACCTATTAAAAAAATTGGCGATACCTCCAAAATTCCCTTTGATATTCTTAAAAAAATACCGGAAGAATCAGTAAGGCATTATAGGTTTATTCCCGTGGGTTTAAGGGAGGGAGTCATTGAGATGGGCGTTGTTAATCCTGATGACATGGCTGGCCGGGAAGCCCTCCAGTTTTTGTCTTCTAAATTGGATTTGCCGATAAAAATTTATTTGGTGTCTCTTTCGGATTTCAATAAGGCTCTGGGCGATTATAAAAGCCTTGGCGGCGAGGCGGTAAAACTTTTGGATGAATTGGAAACCGTGATTGCCGAAAAAATTTCTTCCGCCGAACCCGGCTCTGGGATTGGGGAAGAGATTGCTGATGGGAGGGCTGAAAAGCTTTCGGTCGGAGAAGCGCCGGTTACTAAAATGGTTGCCGTGGTATTAAGGCACGCCATTGACGGTAATGCCTCGGATGTGCATATAGAGCCGCTTGAAAACGAATTAAAAGTCCGGTTTCGGGTGGACGGTGTGTTATACACTAGTCTTAAATTGCCGATTAAGGTTCATGAGGCGGTGGTTGCCAGGATAAAAATTCTCACCAATATGAAATTGGATGAAAAACGCAAGCCTCAAGACGGAAGATTTGAGGCTTCGGTTTCCGGCAGGCATATAGATTTTAGGGTTTCAACATTTCCCACTTTTTTTGGAGAAAAAGTGGTTATCAGAATTTTGGACCCCGAGAAGGGGGTGAAAGATTTGGAGGCTACCGGTTTGGTTGGTAGAAATTTTGAAATCGTAAAAGAAAAATTGCAAAGACCTTATGGTTTGATTCTTTTAACCGGCCCGACCGGTTCGGGAAAAACCACCACGCTTTACGCTATGTTGAAAATGCTTGAAAGGGAAAAAAACAACGTGGTGAGCCTGGAAGACCCGATTGAATATAATATTGAGGGCGTGAGCCAGTCTCAGGTAAGGCCGGAACTGAATTACGATTTTGCCAACGGGCTGCGTTCCATTTTAAGGCAGGACCCGGATATGATAATGGTGGGTGAAATTAGAGACAGGGAAACGGCAAAACTTGCCATTCAGGCGGCCCTTACCGGCCATTTGGTTTTTTCCACCCTGCATACCAATACAGCTACAGGCATTATTCCTCGGCTCGTTGATATGGGAGTTGACCCGTATTTGATTTCCGCCGCCTTGATTATGGGAATTGGCCAGCGTTTGGTGGGCACCTTGTGCGCTGAATCCAGAAAGGCCGTGCCTCTCACCGGCAGCGTGAGGGAAACGATAGAAAAAGAATTGGTTGGTTTACCCGAATCGGTTAGGCAGAGTATTAAAATACCCAAGCAAATTTACAGGGCCGAGCCCTCGGGTGATTGTCCGCGCGGAACAAGGGGTAGAATCGGAATTTTTGAGGTTTTGCAAATGACCCCCCAACTTGAAAAGTTAATCTTAACAAACAGCGGCGAATCGGTTATAATGGAAGAAGCGAAGCGGCAGGGAATGATTACCATGCGCCATGACGGCATCTTGAAAGTTTTTAGGGGTGAAATAGGACTGGAACAGTTAAAACAGGTTATTTAAAAGCGCTGAAAATTAATAACTTTATGAAGGAAAATATAAAAAAGGAAAATATGAAACAAGACGAAGAAAAAATAACGGTTTTTCTCATAGACGATGATGAGTTTCTTTTGGATATGTACGCGTTGAAATTTAAAAGCTCCGGATTTAAGGTGGAGGTGGCCTATGGAGCGAAGGAGGCTTTGGATAAATTAAAAAAAGGATTTCATCCGGACGTTGTTTTGTTGGATATAGTGATGCCCAAATTGGATGGTTTTGCTTTTTTAGAAATTTTAAAAAAGGAGAAACTGTTGAAAGATAGTTTGGTTATAATTTTAAGCAATCTGGGGCAGAAAGATGATATTGAAAAAGGCAGGCTATTGGGCGCGGCGGATTATATTGTGAAGGCAAGTTTTACGCCCACGGAGGTGGTGGAGAAAGTTAAAACTCTTTTAAAAAAATGACAAAGGACTATCAAAAAATACTTTCGGATTTAATTGTTTCAATTGTTGAATCCTCGGCTTCTGATTTGCATTTGGCCGTTGGCCGTCATCCGACCCTAAGGGTGGCCGGTTCTTTGGTGCCGCTTTCAAAACAGCCGATACTTGTCTCGGAGGATACGGAGGGTTTTATCGCTGTTTTTCTGAACGAAGAAGAAAGGCGGGAATTGGAAAAGGCGGGTGAGTTGGATTTCGCTTATACTTCTGATAAGAACGTAAGGTTCCGATGCAACGCGTTTAAACAGCGCGGCTATTGGAGTGTTGCCATGCGTTTTGTTCCTTCCAAAATAAAAAAACTGGAAGAACTGGGCTTGCCGGAGATTTTAAGAAATTTTGCCTTAAGGGAACAGGGTTTCTTTTTGGTCGTGGGCCCTACGGGCCATGGAAAATCCACCACGCTTGCCAGCATGATAGATATAATTAATCATGAGGTGAGCAAACACATTGTAACAGTTGAAGACCCCATTGAATATTTGTTTGTTCAGGATAAGTCTATTATTGCTCAAAGGGAGGTTGGAGCAGACACAACTGATTTCAGCCGGGCGCTAAGAGCGATGTTTCGCGAAGATGTGGATGTGGCCATGGTGGGTGAAATGCGCGATCCTGAAAGCATCGGTTTTGCCGTTACCGCGGCCGAAACCGGACACTTGCTTTTGTCTTCTTTGCATACAAACAACGCCAGCCAGACTATAGACAGAATCATTGACAGTTTTCCCGGCCAGCAGCAAAATCAGATACGATTGCAATTGGCCGGAAGTTTGCTGGGAATTTTTTCTCAAAGGCTGATTCCCAGAATTTCAGGCGGGCTCATTCCGGCCTACGAATTGCTTATCGCGAACACAGCGGTGCGCAATCTGATAAGAGAAGCTAGAACTCACGAGATAGACATTGTTATTGAAACAGGTTCTTCTGAAGGCATGATTAGTTTGAATAATTCTCTTATAGAACTTGTTCGTAAGGGAGAAATTAGTATGAATAACGCGGTCGCTTTTTCTCTTAATCCGAAGGCGTTGGCCGGTTTGGTAAAGTAATTTTTTAATGCCTCTTTATAAATACAAAGTAACTACGCCGGAAGGCGAGGTGAGAGAGGGCAGCATGGAGGCTGCCGGTTTGGATATTGCCGTCCGTTCCCTTCAAAAAAGGAACCTGATTGTCGTTTCAATAAAACCCGCCGAAGGAGACAAATCTATTTTTGATAAATCTCCGCTTTCTTTTGAAAGAGTTAAAAGGCGCGATATTGTTATTTTTTCCAGGCAAATCGCGACACTTTTTGAGGCCAAGGTTCCCATACTGACTTCTTTTAAACTTTTGGCGGTAGAAACGGAAAATAAGGCCTTGGGGAAAGTTCTCGGGCTTATTATTGAAGATATTGAAGGCGGCGCGCGTATTTCCCAGGCGCTTAGCAGCCATCCCAAGGTTTTTTCACATTTTTATGTCAGTATGGTTTTGGCCGGGGAAGAATCGGGAAAGTTGGAGGAGGTTTTTAAATATTTGGCGGATTTTTTAGAAAGAAGTTACGAGCTTGCTTCCAAGGCAAAACACGCTTTGATTTATCCGGCTTTCGTGATTTCCGCCTTTTTTGGCGTAATGATTTTAATGCTGGTTTCCGTGATTCCCAAACTGGCCGACGTAATTAAAGAGAGCGGGCAGGCAGTGCCTTTTTATACCAAAATCGTGATGGTTTTAAGCGATTTGGTGAGAAATTACGGAATGTTTGTTGCTATTCTTTTGGCCGTAGCCGTTTTTGCCTTTTGGCGTTACAGCAGAACAAAGGCCGGAAAAGAAGCGGTGGCGAGAATCCTTATAAGTATTCCTTTTTTGGGGGAACTTTACAGAAAAATTTATCTTTCAAGAATCGCGGACAACCTGAAGACATTAATCAGCGGAGGTGTTACCATGGTTCGTTCTTTGGAAATTACGGCTGATACGGTGGACAATTATGTTTATAAACAGATTGTTCTTGATACCGTGCGCGCCGTGAAGGCGGGTTCAAGTATTTCGGAGAACATGTCGCGCTACAAGGAGATTTCTCCCTTAATGATACAGATGATTAAAATAGGAGAAGAAACCGGCAAGTTGGATTTTATTTTAGATACCCTGTCCACTTTTTACGAAAGAGAAGTGGACCAGTCCCTTGAAACTTTGGTGGGGCTTATAGAGCCCGCCATGATTATTGTTTTGGGTGTTGGTGTGGGGATTCTTTTGGCGTCTGTTTTAATGCCGATATATAATATCGCGCTTGCCGTGTAAAGACGCGGCTGGTATAATAAAAACAATAGGAATAAAGGATAAAAAGGTCGAAAAATAGTAACATATATAAAATTTATAAATAAAAATGTTTACAAAAAACAAAAAAGGTTTTACTTTGATAGAGCTTTTGGTGGTTATTGCCATCATTGGTATTTTGTCTTCCGTGGTTCTCGCTTCTTTAAACAGCGCCAGGAAGAAAGCCAGGGACGCAAGAAGGGTGGCCGACATAAAACAGATTCAGTTGGCCCTAGAAATGTATTTTGAC
>PEZL01000030.1 GCA_002774055.1 Candidatus Tagabacteria bacterium CG09_land_8_20_14_0_10_41_14
GGCTATAATTCTACGTATAGAAAATCTATTTTATAAAGGGACCGTCAAGACGTGTCAAGACGACAACGGTTGTCGATTTGTGAGAATTTGGGGATATTTAACTGCCCTTTGTTTGCGCTCCACCAACGACCGTCGTCAGTAAAAAACACACAACCAACCATATATCCGCGATCGCGGATATATGCGAAGATTTAGAATTTACATTTACAAAGACCTCTTACTTTTGCGGCCGCTTACCTTTTTAGGAATCAAGTGATACAATACCAACATGACAGAAGCAGCAAGAAAACAAGCAAAAGAAGACAAATCCTTAGACTCCACCCTGCGGCCGCAGGGATGGAAAGAATATATAGGCCAGGAAAACATAAAGAAAAACCTGAAAATACTTCTTGAAGCGGCCGAGGAAAGAAAGGAGGCTCCGGAACACTTATTGTTTTACGGCCCGGCTGGGCTTGGAAAAACCACTCTGGCTCATGTCATAGCCAACGAAAGCAAAGCTAATTTGAAAGTAACATCTGGGCCCGCAATAGAAAAAGTAGGAGATTTGGCCTCAATTCTCACAAACCTGGGACCAAAAGACATTCTCTTTATAGACGAAGCGCACCGCCTCAACAAAATGATTGAGGAAGTGCTTTACCCGGCCATGGAATCCCGTTCTCTAAACATTATCATAGGGAAAGGGCCTTCGGCGCGCACAATTCAACTGGAACTGCCGGCCTTCACTTTAATAGCGGCCACCACCAGAATAGCCCTTTTGTCTTCACCGCTAAGATCGCGCTTCTCCGGAGGCACCTTTAAACTGGATTTCTATACCATCGACGAAATAAAACAGATAGTCAAGCGCTCGGCAGACATTTTAAGCATCAAAATAGAAGAAGACGCGCTTCAAAAAATCGCGGAAAGAAGCAGACGCACGCCCCGTGTGGCCAACCGCCTTCTGAAAAGAACCAGAGATTTCGTACAGGTCAAAAAACAAAACTTGATTACATCCGGAATGGCCGAGGAATCGTTAGCCCTGCTGAATATAGACGAGAAGGGCCTTGAAAACGCGGACAGGAACCTTCTCTTAACCATAATAAAGAAATTCGGCGGCGGTCCGGTTGGCCTCCAAACGCTGGCTTCTGCCACCTCCGAAGACATAGCCACCATAGAAGAAGTTTACGAACCTTTTTTAATCCAACTCGGTTTTTTAGAAAGAACCCCGCGCGGCAGACTGGCCACCCCGCGCGCCTACACGCATCTTAGAATTAAACACCCAAGCCAGGATAAATTAATTTAAACCATGTCCGGACACAGCAAATGGGCGAAAATTAAACACCAAAAAACAGCCGGAGACGCCAAAAAAGGCCGGATTTTTTCCAAATTGTCAAAGATGATAACTCTAGCCGCCAAAAAAGGAGAAGACCAAAATATGAACCCGGAATTAAAATACGCCATAAACCAGGCAAAAGCGGAAAATATGCCGTCCAGCAACATTCAAAAGGCGATAAGAAGAGGCGGCGCTAGCTCCAAAGAAGAAAACCTTGAAGAAGTAAGATACGAGGCCTTTGGTCCGGGAGGCGCGGCCATAATCGTTGAAGGAATAACAGACAGCAAAAACCGAACATCCGCCGAAATCAAACAAATTTTCAACAAAAACGACGTTAGGTTGGCCGAACCGGGAGCCGCCGTTTGGGCTTTTGAAAAAAATCCCGAGGGACAATGGCAAACCAAAAACATCATGCCAATATCTCCGGAAGACAAAGAAAAACTCCAAAATCTCATCAACACACTTGAGGAGCACGAAGATATAAATAAAGTCTTCACAAATGCGGAATGAAAAAACAACAATACTGGGAATTGACCCGGGCTACGGCCGTTTGGGTTACGCCATCTTAAAAAAAACTCCGAAAAAAGAAGAACTGCTTGAATATTCCTGTATTGAAAACCCCGCCGGTAGAAAGTATCACGAGAAAATATCAACGATAACGCAAAAAATCGAAGAAATCATTAAAAAATTCAGGCCGTCCGTATTAGCCATTGAAAAGATATACTTTAACAAAAACCAAAAAACAGCGCTTCAAGTAGCCGAGGTAAAAGGAATCATCATTCATTTAGCCCTCAAAAACAAAATGAAAATAATAGAGTACACGCCGCTTCAGGTTAAAATCGCCACTTGCGGATACGGAAAAGCCAGTAAAAACCAGATGATAAAGATGGTTAATTTGCTCACGGACCTCAAAAAAACCCCGAAACACGATGATACCTACGATGCCATTGCTTTGTGTCTCACATGCGCGGCCAGAAACGAACATCTTTGGACAAAATACTCAATCTGATGGATTATTTCGCCGGGTCTTTACAAAAACATTCGTTTCTGCTAAATATTAAGGAATCCGCCAAAATCTTAGTATTTGCCGAATTTTGGCGGTAAAACGAAGGTCGGCATTATTATAGATAGATTAGAATTAAAGATTTTTATATTATGGACGAAGAAAAAGAAACAAATCTGGAAGAGGAAGAAAAAGAAGAAGAAAAAGAAGAAGAAACCTCTTCTGACGACGCTGAAACCACCGAAGGTGACACCGAGGATGACACCGAGGAGGAAGAAAGCGATAAGTAATTAAAAAACACCCCCCGACATCACGTCGGGGGGTGTTTTTCTAAAATTATATCTCTATTTTAACAAATTTTTTCTTTCCAATCCGGACAACACCGGGTTTTTCTATTTTATAATGGACATCATCTACAATTTCGCCTTCGAAATCAATTGCCCCTTCCTTTACCAACCTCCTAAACTCCGAGGATGAAACCACATAGCCGGCCGAAATTAAATCTTCTCTCAACTCTTTCCCCTTGGCGGTTTCAATACTCGCGTCAATTTCGGTTGTTTTTCCCTGCTGAAAAGTTTTTTCAAAATAAGCCCGGGCCTTAGTTGCCTTGTCTTCACCGTGATATATTTTAACAATTTCAAAAGCAAGCTGCTTTTTAACTTCCATGGGGTTGACTTCGTTTTTTTTAATACTTTCCTCAATTTTCTTAATCTCATCCATGGAAACATCCGTAGCCAAAACAAAATATCCGGGAATTAACTCGTCTTTCAAAGACATCACCTTGCCAAACATGTCATTGGGTTCATCAAGCATATTTATTACATTTCTGTAAGTGGTGGACATTTTTCTAGCGTCAAGACCAACCATCATATCCAAAATCATAACATCCTGAGGTTTTTGGCCGTAAAACTCTTGAATTTTCCTTCCTGCCAACAAATTAAAAAGTTGGTCCGTACCTCCTATCTCCACATCCGCCTCCACGGCAACGGAATCATAACCCTGCATAAGAGGGTAGAAAAATTCATGGAAACCTATTGTTTTACCGGATTCAAACCTCTCTTTAAAATTTCTCCTTTCAACCAACTGATGAATTGTGAAAAGCGAAGCCAGGCGTAAAAGTTCTTCAAATTTTATTTTGGAAAGCCACTCACTATTGTATCTGAACTCAACCTTATCTAAATCAAGTATTTTTCCAATCTGTTCTTCGTAATCCTTCATGTTTTCTTCTAACTGTTCCCTTGTTAATTGAGGACGCTGTGATTCTTTGTCCGAAGCATCTCCCACAAGACCGGTAAAATCTCCCGTAATCAAAACAACCCGGTGGCCCAAATCTTGAAATTCCTTAAGTTTTCTAAGGGCAACAGCCCTGCCGATATGAAGACGCGGACCGGTCGGGTCTATCCCCAGTTTTATTCTGAGTTTTTCTCCTTTTTTAATCCGTTCTTCCAAATGCTTTTTTTCAATAATTTCCGCTACGTTTCTTGAAAGCAGTTTTTCTATTTTGTCTTTTTCGACCATGACTACAATTTAACAAAAAACGTTGAATAAAACAACTTTTTGAGGTAAGGTCAAATTATATCTTCACTTTGCTTGATATAATTGAAACATGGGCTTTATAAAAAAATTTATAATCTTCTGTATTTTAGTCCTTCTTGCAGGAGGGGCCGGTTTATTTTTATGGATAAGTTCAATCCCGATTCCGGATTTTCAATCCTTTGACGAAAGGCGTGTAATTCAATCTACTAAAATTTACGACCGAACAGGAAAAATCCTTCTCTACGACGTTCACAAGAACGTAAAAAGAAACGTCATCCCGTATGAAGAAATACCGCGCCAGATAAAAAATGCCACTGTGGCCATAGAAGACGAAAACTTCTACCAGCACGGCGGTATAAGTATTCCGAGTGTCATTCGCGCGTTTTTTGTTAATCTAGGCGCTGGTGAGATAGAGCAAGGAGGCTCAACCATCACTCAACAACTGGTAAAAAACTCTCTCCTTACTTCGGAAAAAAAGATAACCCGTAAAATAAAAGAATTGTTTCTCGCGCTGAAGATAGAAAAAAGTTTCTCCAAAGAAGAAATCCTGACTTTTTACCTTAACGAAATACCGTACGGAGGCAGTAATTACGGCATAGAGGCCGCCAGCCAGTCTTTTTTCGGCAAAAACACCAAAGACTTAACCCTAGCGGAATCGGCCTATTTGGCGGCGCTTCCCCAAGCCCCAACTTTTTACTCGCCTTACGGCAACCATAGAGAAGAACTTGACAAAAGAAAAAATTTAGTGCTCGGCCAGATGCTCAAACTCGGTTTTATTGAGGAAAACGAGTACGAACAGGCAAAAAACGAAAAAGCTACCTTTCTTAGCCAATCAGAAAAAGGAATCAGAGCTCCCCATTTCGTGCTCTATATAAAAAATTATCTGGAAAATAAATACGGAAAAGAGGCCGTGGAACAAGGCGGTTTAAAAGTCACAACCACCATAGACATAGAACTCCAAGAAGAAGCCGAAAAAATGGTAAAAGATTATATTGATGAAATAGAACAGAAATTCAACGCTTACAACGCAAGTATGACGGGTATTGACCCGAAAACAGGACAAATTTTGGTAATGGTCGGCTCAAGAGACTGGCACGCGGAATCTTTACCTGAAGGGTGCGCTCCAGGCTCTGACTGTAAATTTGAACCGCAATTAAACGCGGGGACTTACGACAAGGGAAGACAGCCGGGTTCTTCTTTTAAACCTTTTGTTTACGCCACGGCGTTAGAAAAAGGATACACGGCAGAAACAGTCGTCTTTGATTTAAAAACAGAGTTCAACAGTTCGTGTAATCCGGACGGCACGCCCAAACCGGGCACAAAAGAAGATGAGTGCTATATGCCGGAGAACTATGACGGTATCTTCCGAGGCCCTGTCACCTTCAGAGACGCGCTTGCTCAATCAATAAATATTCCGGCCGTTAAAGTTCTCTATCTTGCCGGCCTGAACAACTCTTTAAATACCGCGAGAAATATGGGTATTTCCACGCTTAGCGATGCCTCAAGATACGGCCTTACTTTAGTATTGGGTGGGGGAGAGGTAACGCTCCTGGAAATGACCGGAGCCTATTCTGTTTTTGCCAATGAAGGAATAAAAAATCCTCTAACAGGAATTCTCAAAATAGAAGACGGGAACGGAAAAATACTTGAAGAGTTTAAAAAACAGGAACAGGAAGTTTTAAGTAAAGATATTTCTCAAACAATAACAAACATCCTTTCGGACAATGACGCCCGAAGTCCGGCATTCGGCGAACAATCCTGGTTATATTTTCCGGAAAGAGAGGTGGCTGTAAAAACCGGGACGACGAACAATTACAGAGACGCTTGGGTAATCGGTTATACCCCAAATTTCACGCTTGGTCTTTGGATAGGAAACAACGACAACTCCGAAATGGAAAAAAGAGTGGCCGGTTTTATAGCCGCGCCCCTGTGGAACAGTTTTTTTAAAAAAGTCTTTGAAAAAATCCCAAAAGAAGATTTTGCTAAAGAAAACATAATTAAACCGACAAACGATATGAAACCCGTACTTCGCGGATATTGGCAAGGCAGTATAACCTATTATGTGGATAAAATCAGCGAAAAACTCATGACACAATTTACACCGATTGAACTAAGAGAGGAAAAATTTTTAACACAAGCCCATTCCATACTTTATTGGTTGAATAAAGACGAGCCAAATGGCGAGAGACCGGCACACCCGGAAGAAGATTCTCAATTTGCATTATGGGAAAAACCGGTCAGAGATTGGGCTCAAAATCAAAATATTATTGAACAAACAGAAGAAGATATGCCAAAAGAATACGATGACATACACAAACCGGAATACGCCCCGCAAATCCAGATAATATCTCCCCAGCCCAAAACGACCTTATCCCCAAACGAAAAAATCACTCTCACAATATCAGACCAAAGTCATTTTTTACTGGACTACATAGACGTTTATTTAAATGACACATATCTGGGACACCTAAGAGCGCCTCTTATACAAACGGTTTTCAACCTGGACGGATTGCCAACAACAAAAGAATCAATCTTAAAATTGATAGTTTACGATAAAGTAAAAAACAAAAGCGAGTACAATATTCCGCTAATTTTCCGATAAAAACTAAAGGTTCTTCATCGGCATTACCAAATACCTAAAAGAATTATCATCAAATCCTGTCACAATAAGCGCTTTTCCATCTCCGGCGAATTTTAATGAAATACTATCGGAGTTAATTGAAGTCAAACAGTCAGACAAATACCTATAATTAAAAACAATACTCAAATCATCCCCATCCATTTTTGATGGGATTTTAACGACATGCTCACCCAAATCCGGATTATTCGTCTGAAATTCTATAAAATTCTCGCCTGAATAAATTTTAATCTTCATTTCATTCAATTTTCCGCAAAACATCATGGCGGTTTTTAACGCGTCGGAAAACCTCCTCTTTTCAATATTTACCGTATTCGTAAACCCGGAGGGAATAATTTCTTTATAATTAGGAAAACTTCCATCTACCAATCTAGAAACGAATTTTATATTTTTTGACTCTAAAACGATGTTATTTTCGTGTGGTTTTATTTTCAAATCTCCTTCCTGATTCTCAAAAACTCTTATACATTCCACCACTACCTTGTGGGGAAGCAAAAAACTCACAAAATCAGAGAAAGAATAAGGGAGAGTTTTTTCCGCCAAACGAAAAGAATCTGTTGACACGAAAGTGAGAGGATTCTTTTTCAAAGAAGAAACAAAAACACTGTTTATTTCCGGTTTCATTTCGGATAATGAAGTGGAATAATAAACCGATTTCAAACCCAAAACAAAATCGCTTACAGAAACAGTGAAAGATTTATTTTCTTTTATTTTTGGTAAATCGGGAAAGTCCGAAACCGGATAACCTTTTAGGGTGGTGGAACTATTCGGTGTCGCGACGATAAGATTATTGTTTACGCCAATGAACTCAATCTTTTCATTAGTGGAAAGAGAAGATATAAAACCCGAAAAGAGTTTAGATGGTATGGCCACTTTCCCCTCTTTTTTAATCTGAGCCGGTATGGAAACACTTAACGCTATTTCCAAATTAGTACTTGTAAAAATCAATTTGTTTTTGGAGGCAGAAATTAAAACAGCGTTAAGTATGGGTAAGGTTGGGTTATTTCCGGATATTTTTTCACATAACAACGCGGCTTGCTGAAGAAATTTCTTTTCACATATTCCTTTCATAATAATATTATTATTTTAATTATTTATTATTTTTATTATTAGTCCTGTGGATTTTGTTAATAACAGAAAATAAGTTGAAAAATAAACGTTTTAAATTCGGAAAAAAATTAATAAACCGTTGATAACTATGTGGAAAAAGACGGGAATAAATGTTAACAAAATTTATTGACTGCCGTAAAGTATATTTCTTATTGCTTTGATGTCGTTTTCTATTTGAGAATCACTTTTCATATTTTTATTTATCTTTTCATAAGCGTAAATAATAGTTGTATGATCTCTACCGCTGAATCTTTGTCCTATGTAAGGATATGAAGCGTTGAAGTCTTCTCTTAGAAGAAACATTGCGATTTGCCTTGGTAAGACATCCTCTTTTTTACGCGATTTTTTGAACAGTTTTTGTTCGTTTGTTTCGTAAAAATCCGCGACGGTTTTTACTATTTTATTAAAAGTTATTTTTTTCTTAGGAAGAAATTTTTTTTCAAAAATATCTTGAGTTTCCTTGAAGGATAATGTCTTTCCAAGCAATTTAAACTGAGCCGATAAAAAATTTAATGCGCCCTCCAGTTCTCTTATATTGCTCTTCACCATGGAGGCTATATATTCTATGGTTTCATTGGGTAAATCAACATTTTTCGTTTGGGCTTTGTTTTTCAAAATAGCCACCCTTGATTCGTATTCCGGTTCCGAAATATCCGCCATCATTCCTCCTTCAAACCTTGATTTCAGGCGTTCTTCGAGGTCCGGAATTGATCTTGGCGGACGATCCGATGAAAAGATGATTTGTTTGTTGTCTTCGTAAAGAGTGTTAAAAATATGAAAAAATTCTTCTCTGGTTTTTGTCTTTCCCGCCAGGAATTGCACGTCGTCCATCATCAAAAAATCGCACTTTTTGAA
>PEZL01000043.1 GCA_002774055.1 Candidatus Tagabacteria bacterium CG09_land_8_20_14_0_10_41_14
TAAGATTAAATTTTAATTCTTTCCATATCAACCCAGTTTTGACCTGCCAAAACATCAACCAAAAGCGGCACATCCAGATATTTATCGCTTTCCATCGTTTTTTTTATCACCGTGGCCATCTCTTTAATTGTATCACCGGAATCTTTAATCTCAAAAAGAAGTTCGTCGTGAACCTGAATGATCAAACGCGCCCCAACATCATCAAGAGCAGCCATCGCCATTTTTATGATGTCCGCCGCCGTCCCCTGTATCGGCGCGTTGACCGCCATTCTTTCCGCCTCCTTGCGGATAAAATCAATTGGCGAGTTTATTTCCGGCAGATATCGCCGTCTTTTAAAAAAAGTCTCGCTAAAACCTTTTTCAGAAACCTCCTTTTTTATTTTTTCCAAATATCCTGCCACTCCCGAAAAATCACTCATGTACTCCGCGTAAAAACTTTCCGCTTCCTCTCTGCCGCATTCCAAATTTTTTTTCAAACTATTGATACCCATGCCGTAAATAATCCCGAAATTTATTATTTTTGCCCGACGCCTCATTTCACCGGTCACCTTTTCAGCCGGCACATTAAAAACCTCAGAAGCCACTTTGGCATGAATATCATCCCCCCTTAAAAAAGCCTCTTTTAATTTTTTATCTCCGCTCAACGAAGCAACAACCCGCAATTCTATCTGCGAATAGTCAAAAGAAACCAATTTCCAGCCGATAGGCGCCACAAAGGCCCGACGAACGGCCCGGCCAAATTCGCTTTTGACAGGGATATTCTGCAAATTAGGCTCGGATGAAGACAAACGGCCGGTGGTGGTGCCCGTCTGATTAAAAGAAGCGTGCAGCCTAGCGTCTTTACCCACAAATTTAGGAAGATTATCTATGTAAGTGGAAGTAAGTTTTGACAACTCCCGATATGAAAAAATTTTTTCAATTATGGGATGGCTGTCTTTTATTTTTTCCAATTCGGAAAAACGAGTGGAAAAAGAACCGCCGGCGGTGCGGCGCAGTCCCTTGGGAGAAATCCCCATTTTTTCAAAAAGAACACTGGCCATTTGCTTAGGTGAATTTATATTAAACTTTTCACCCGCCATTTTCCAAATATCTTCTTCCAAAATATCCAATTTCCCATGATAATCTTTGGAAAGATTTTTCAGATAAACGGTGTCTAAAAGCGCTCCTCTCTCCGTCATCTTTTGAAGCACCCCTGCAAGAGGCCTCTCCGTCTTTTCAAAAAGCTCAAACAACCCATCCCGCTTCAATTCAATCACCAATTTTTTTCTCGCGTCTTCCATGTCGGAAGCACCCGTATGATTCAGGGCATCTCGCAGGTTTGGATTAATACGACGGGAATCTAAAAGCCAAAAGGCAACCTTTATTTCTTTTTTTAGTTCTTCTGAATGCTCTGAAGTTGAACTTCCAAGAGGAAGTTCAACTTCGTCAGTTTGATTTTGAACAACCGCCGGTAATCTTTGCAAAAGACTTCTAAAACCAAAGCCCCAAAAAAGCGCCTCTATTTTTTGTCTGTCAAAATCAACACTCCACTTGCTGTCTTCCACCGAAAAAGAAACAGGAACATCAAAACGCATCTGCGCCAAAGATTTACTGAACAACGCCTCTTCTTCATTCTCCTTCAAAAGATTTATAATCCTTTCTTTTACGCCGGCTCTTTCCAATTCCTTTTTGTTTTTTCCGCCTCGGGCGGAAATTTTTTTATAAACATTTTCCAGACTGCCGAAATTTTGAACAAGAATCATGGCGGTTTTCTCACCGATACCGGAAACACCGGGAATATTGTCAGACGGATCTCCTCTTAACCCCTTAAAGTCGGGAAGGAGTTCCGGCTGAAAACCAAACCGTTCAAGCACCGCCTTTTCATCATAAAGAACAGTCTCTCTCACTCCCTTTTTCATCATATAAACATTTACACCCGACCGCACCAACCGCAAAGCATCAAGATCTCCCGTAACAATTATAATTTCTAGGTTTGAGATTTGAGATTTGAGATTTGAGATTTTTGGCTTCAGTTGTTCCACAATTGAAGCCAAAAGGTCATCGGCCTCAAAACCTTTCTTTTCATAAAAAGGAATGCCGAAAGCCGTTAAAATTTTCTTTGAATTTGCTATCTGGGGAACCAGCTCCTCGTCCATTTTAGGGCGCTGGGCCTTATATTTTTCGTAAAACTCGTGCCTAAATGTGGGCTCGGGCAAATCATAACAAGCGGCAATATATTGCGGTTCAAACTCTTTCAATATCCTTAAAAGCATGGCCGTAAATCCGTACAAAGCGCCTGTTGGCTCGCCCTTCGGAGAAGTGAAAGAGGGAAGCGCGTGGAAGGCCCGATGCAAAATAGCATGACTGTCTATCAAAACCAAAGTTTTTTTTTGAGAAACAACCATTTTTTTAGTATATCCCAAATCTCATAGTTGTGGTAACGTCAGCGCCTTCGGCATTTTTATATACTTAATTTTTGGGCCAACCGGCTCAAAAATTAGTCCTTCTTCTTATCAAAATCGCAGTTTTTTGATAAAATAAAATATGACCAAATCTCAACTGGGACAATTTTTTACCACAAATTCTGACTATATATTCCAAGGGTTAGAAGGATTTGTTAAAAACAAAGAAATAACTGATCCATTTGCCGGCTTTTCCCTATTTGGGGGTCAGTTCAAGGTGTTTTATGCTGATTGATTTAATTAAAGAAATTAAAAATTATGAGTAAAATAATTGAAAAACAAATTTTGTATATTTTTGAACACAATATTAAAGATGTCTGTAAAATAGGTATTGGATCTTTAGAACGAGCAAAAAATGCACATAGATATTTTGAGAGTAATGAGAAATCAAAGAAAAATAAATTAGCAATTTTTGATTTTGAAAGTATAAATGTTTTAGTTATTGAAAAAATATGTAAACAAGTACTTAAAAGAATAAATTTTACTGAATTTTACCAAATTGAATTTTACAAAGCTTGTATATTATTTAAGTGTCTAGGTGGAGATTTAGACGATAAGAACTCTCAAAATATAGATAGAAGCAAAATTAGCATTAAAATAACATCATCAGCAACAAAAAATGAAATTCCATTAACCACCCGCTTTGCAGAACAAATAATTTCGTTAATAGATGAGGCTAATGGTGAAAAAATAAATAAAATTAAAAATTTATTAAATAATGATGGCAACAGAAATATTTTGTTAACCGAAAAAGAATTCGAGGAATTTAATAAATATGGAACAAGAACTGGTTGGAAGAAACATAAAGATTGGTATTATAGAACTGGTGTTGATGCAACGTCTTTGTCTAATTTTATAAGAATAATAGAGCAAAATATAAATAATTAAAAATTTTGTCAAAAGTTATTATTACATTTAGATTTTTTTTGTAAAACATAGATACAGAGATTTAAAGAGCATAGATAATTTTTGTTTATATAGTAAACTTAAAAAGTTAAAAAATAAGAATATAAATTACTCTGAGTTTGTTTCTTTTTGGCTGGTCGTAGATATTTCTTATATTCTTTTATCTAATAGCAAGGCCGGCGATAAACTAAAAACTCAAAGAAAAGAAATAAAAAAATACTTAAAGAAAAATCCAAATAATTACTGGCTAAATACTGCCGGTTTCAGAAACCTTTTTTCTGACTGAGATCTATCGAGGTCTCACCTCGATAGATCTACTTTTATCTCACGGGTTGTTTCGTTTTTGTGTTTGAATTTTACCCAAACACAATCTTTGGGTAAAATTTTTTTAATTTTATCCGCCCACTCCACCAAAATTATATTTTCCGGATTATTAACCATCTCTTCCCAGCCCAAATCAAGAATTTCTTTCGGATTTTCTATTCTGTACGCGTCAATGTGCGCGAGTGTTTTGAAATTTTGAAATTTGAATTTGGAATTTGTTTGTGATTTGGAATTTGGAATTTGGAATTTCCTGAGAATTACGAAGGTGGGGCTGGTGATTTTTTCCTTAATTCCCAGCGCTTTTGCGAAAAATTGGGTAAAAGTGGTCTTACCGCTGCCCAAATCGCCGGCCATGGCCAGCACTACCGCTTTTTTATTTTTATGTCGTTCTATTTTTTTGACCAAATCAGCCGCAACCTTCTCGGTTTGCATCGTGCTTTTCGCGATTTTTATGTCACCCGCCATAACCTCATTAGAAAGCAAAAATAAAATAAGAGCAATATTGATTCGTAGTTTTTAAAATGCTAAAAGGGAAACAATGGATGAGCAGATTTTAAACAAAACCAGACCAATCATCGGGGAAGCAAAAAGCTTCGCCATTCTGCTCGACAAAAATCCGGAGGAATACGAACTTCTGTCTTCGGAAGTTCTCAAAAGGGCTATTTCCTCAAAAAATCTCCCGCTCATAACTCTTCCGCAAACACAGACGGATACTGAAAAAAAATGGTCCGTTCTTTTTAAATTCCTCGCGAACCAGCGATTTCCCCGCAAAACATCGCTCAAACTGCCAAAGGACAAATACGGCATAAAAGAAGTCGGTTATAAAGAAGAGGAAGACAATATTGCGCTGATAATAACCGGCGACAACGGCTTTTTCTCAAAAGAAGATATTCTGCTTGAAACATTGCCTCCCGAACCGGAGGTGGTTTTCTGCTTTTTTGAAAATCCCTCAACCGTAGACAATTTCAGCGGCCTCATCCGGCTCCCCGAAAAAGAAAAAACAATTTTCATCACACCAAACGAACAAACTTTGACGGAAAAAGTTTTTCAGCTCATTAAAATCTTGAATCCGTCGGTCCAAGAAGACGGCGAGCTCAATACCATCCTTTTCGCTTCTCTTCTTTCCGAAACGGACAATTTTCAAAAAAATTCACAAAGCGTCCTTTCTCTTGCAACCCTTCTGCTTAAAAAAGGCGCCGACCAAGAAAACATAGAAAAAATCAACGAAACAGAAAAACAAACGTGGTCCGCGCAACTTTTGGGAAGAATGCTGGCGCGCACCTATACGGACGAACTGATGAAAATTTCGTGGAGTTTTCTGACGAATCGTGATTTTCAAAAAACAGGGAAAAAACCGGACGACACTTCTCTTTTATACAAAATCCAAAACCGGATAAAACATTTCCTTCCGCCCCAAAAACTCTACGTGCTCCTCTGGCAAACACAGGAAGGCGTAAGGGCTTTGATCTCTTCAAAAGAAAAAAGAAACAGCTGCTTGACACCGATAGCCGAAACGTTGGGCGCAAATTTGCAAAGTTACTTTTTCGTGACCGGTCCGTTTAAAAATTTTTCCGCGGCAGAAATTTACATAAAAGAAAAAATAAAAACAATTAATCCGATTGAATAAGAACATTTAATAGGATAAAATAAAACAAGTGGTTACTTTTGACGAAGAAAAACAAAAAAAGAGATTAGAGAGTCTCCGCGAAAAGGAAGAGGAAGAACTCACACAAATGCTATCTCAAAAATACGGCATCCCTTACGCGAATTTGGAACAGATGCCTGTTGACTTGGATTACTTGAAACTAATCCCCGAAGAAAAAGCCCGCGAAGGAAAAATCGCGGTCTTTCAGGGTGTGGGAAAAAAACTCCAGGTGGGGATAAAAAACCCCGAACTCAGCCTTACACAAAATCTGATTAAGGAACTTGAAAAAGAAGGTTATGAAATCCAGCAATTTTTAGTTTCCACGAACAGTCTTGAAAAAACCTGGGCAAAATACAAAGAAGTGCCCAAATTTGAAGAACTGTCAAAAGGCGCCATAGATATTTCTCCGGAAAGAATAAAAGAATTCCTTTCTCAGACCGATACTCTCCGAAAACTCAAAGAAACCTTCCTTGAAAGAATATCCGAACAAAAAAATCGCCGCATTTCCGACCTTTTGGAAATAATACTCAGCGGCGCGCTAAGCGCGGACGCGTCTGACGTTCACCTGGAAGCGCGCGAAGATAAGGTGGAAATACGCTACCGCTTGGACGGCGTTTTGCACGATATTCTGGAATTCAATCACAAAGCATACCAATTACTGCTTTCAAGAATCAAACTCATTTCAGGAATGAAATTAAACATAAGAGAAAAAGCGCAAGATGGAAGATTCAGTATAAAGACGGAAGACGCGGAAATAGAAGTAAGGGTCTCGGCATTACCCGGGCCTTACGGCGAATCACTTGTTTTAAGAATACTCAACCCAAAAAATATCGCCGTTGCCTTCAAAGATTTAGGCATAAACAAACGATTAGAAGAAATAATAAGAAAAGAAATCAACAAACCAAACGGCATGATTCTCACGACGGGTCCCACCGGCTCCGGTAAAACCACTACGCTATACGCATTTCTAAAAGAGGTGAATTCGCCCGACATTAAAATAATAACTGTTGAAGAACCGATTGAATACCACCTTGAAGGCTTAACCCAAACCCAGACAAACCCCCAAAAGGGCTACGATTTTTCAACCGCCCTTCGTTCCATTCTGCGGCAAGACCCGGATATTATTATGGTGGGTGAAATAAGAGACAAAGAAGCGGCAAACATTGCCCTGAACGCCGCCCTTACCGGCCACCTGGTTTTCTCCAGTCTTCACACCAACGATGCCGCGGGCACCATACCGAGACTGATTGAGCTTGGCGCCAATCCCAACATCATCGCCCCGTCCGTAAATTTTTCCATTGCCCAGCGTCTTACGAGAAAGGTATGTGAAAAATGCAAAAAAGAATACACCCCAAACGAAGAAGAAAAACAAATTATAGAAAAAATAATAAATTCTCTGCCTAACAATACCCCAAAACCGAACACCAAAAACCTTAAATTATTTAAACCGGAGGGTTGCGAAGCATGCAACGGAATTGGATACAAAGGCAGAGTGGGAATCTTCGAAGGAATCCTGATTGATGAAGAAATGGAAAAATTGATACTTAAAAATCCTTCGGAATCAGAGATAAAAGAGACGAGTAAAAAACAGCAAATTATGAATATGGCACAAGACGCCGTAATCAAGGTTGTAGAAGGAACCACAACCTTAGAAGAAGTAAAGAGAGTGGTGGAAATAAATTAAAGTTCCCCCAAATCTCCGGACAATAGGCTTTTAATGTGGGCACTAAAAGCTATGAGATTACCCAAGGATAATCTTCGTCTTCCGCCAAGGCGGGAAACCAAGATGTCCTTAAAGAAACCCCTAAATAAAGTATAAACTTTAATTGTCCGGAGATTTAGGAGAACTTTTTTTATTACTTTATCAGAAAATAAACATTCTGTCAAGTTGTTGTAGGGCCGTACAATAAATATTGACATCCGATAACCATTGTATATACTTTAGATATAGTTCAATAAACTCACTATAAATGAAAACTTTAATCAATATAAAAACCGACAAAAGCGTGAAAGAAAACGCGCAGAAAGTAGCCAAAGATTTAGGCCTTCCCTTAAGCAGTGTTGTAAACGCGTTTCTCAAAGAATTCGTGCGAAGCAGAAGTATAACTTTTTCCGCTATGCCAAAAATGACCCCTTATCTTGAAAGAATTTTAGGGAAAACGGAAAAAGATATAAAAGAAGGAAAAAACATGACCGGACCTTTTAACTCAGCGAGAGAAGCAAACAGATATCTTAGCACGCACAGCAAACTATATTCCTAATATACTATAACTACCGACGAC
>PEZL01000004.1 GCA_002774055.1 Candidatus Tagabacteria bacterium CG09_land_8_20_14_0_10_41_14
CCCTTCCTTTTTGCCCGCCCGAACGATTGGATTTCAGAATTCGCAGTCCGGATTTTCGTCAAAAAAGGTTCGGATTTTGTCCAAATACACACCGCCATGCGCCACGTGGGATGCGCGGCTTAGAATTGGCTTATCGCGCTAAAATTTCTTATAATACACATATATGCAGCCATGGCATTCAACGTCAATTGAAAGCACTTTTGAGCAATTAAAAAGTAACCGCAACGGGCTTTCAGGAGCAGACGCGAAAAAACGTCTCGGTATTTTTGGACTCAACGAACTGCCTCTTTACGAGGGTGAACCGGCTTGGAAACTTTTCCTAAACCAATTCCGCAGCCCGTTGATGTATATAATGTTCGCGGCAATCGTTGTCGCGTATTTCATAGAAGATCGCGCATCTCTCATCTTCGTTTCAATCGTTACCTTAAGCAACGCGCTTGTCGGTTTCTACCAAGAATATAAAGCAAACAACACAATCCGGGCATTGAAGCGATTAGTAAAATCCAAGGCCCGTGTTATCCGCGGAGGCCATGAACAGCAAATGTTAACCTCGGAAATTGTGCCGGGAGATATTATCGTGCTCCGACCGGGCGACAAAGTATCCTCGGACGCGCGCGTTTTTGAGTGCGACGGACTCAAAGCGTTTGAAGCAATCCTTACCGGAGAATCAAACCCGGTTGAAAAACAAGTACACGCGGTTTCAGAAAAGGCGGAAATCGGCGACCGAAAATCCATGGTGTTTATGGGCACAACCATTGAAGACGGCATCGCCCGGGCCGTTGTCGTGGAAACCGGCATTCATACCGCCTATGGAGACATCGCGCGAAGCATCACGGAGACTCCGGAAAAACCAACACACCTCCAGCAAGTCATGCGTTCACTTTCAAAAACAATCGGCCTCTTTATCACTCTCGCGGTCGGTCTTATTCTGCTTGAAGGGTATTTCGCGGGTAAGCCGCCGCAAGAACTGTTTACTGAAGCTCTCGCGCTCTTTATCTCCGCGATCCCGGAAGGACTATTACCGGCAATCACCATCGTGCTTGCCGTTGGCATGAACCGTGTCGTAAAACACAAAGGACTGGTGCGCCGGCTTGCCTCTACCGAAGCTTTGGGTGGTGTTACCGTCATCTGCTCGGACAAGACAGGCACCCTTACGGAGGGAAGAATGGAAGCAAGGCGTATCGTCACGCTGGATGAGGATATTGAAATAAACACGCAAGCTCCGGGTTCACTGCCGCTAGCGGAGGGGCCTGTCCGGAATACACTCACCGCGGCAATTCTCGTGAGTGACGCGTATATTGAAAATCCGGAAGCAGAAATAAACAAACTTATCATCCGCGGACGGCCCACGGAACAAGCGGTTCTCAAGGCCGGTATGTTTGTCGGCCTTCAAAAAGACGTTTTGGAAAAACAAAACCGAGCGCTCGGCACAATATTTTTTTCCTCCGAGAAAAAATACTCCGCGACTCTCCGAAAAACACCAGAAGGAAAAACCAATTTATATGTCATGGGCGCTCCGGAACAAATACTGAGAAAAACAGACAAAATCCATTCAAAAGACAAACTGCTTGCCATTGACAGCAAAGAGGGGAAAGACATGAGAAAACACTTAGACGAACTGACAGAACAAGGATACCGACTTCTCGCCTGCGCGGAGCGTCCGCTGGACGCGAAGACAAAATCAACCGGCCTTGAAAACGAAGTTAAAGATCTTATACTGCTCGGCTTTATCGCGTTCAATGACCCCGTACGGCTTCAGGTGCCGGAAGCGCTCCGACAAACACGACGCGCCGGTATTCGCACGATCATTGTTACCGGCGACCATCAGCTCACTGCCCGCGCCGTGGCCGAAAAAATAGGATTCAAAATCAACCCGAATGAAATTCTTGAGGGACGCGATGTTGAAGAAATGACCGATAACGAACTCCGAAAAAAAGTGGCCTCAGTGCAACTCTACGCACGGGTGTCACCGCGGCACAAATTACGCATTGTGCAGGCTTTTCAATCACGCGGCGAAGTGGTCGCCATGTTCGGAGACGGCGTCAACGACACACCGGCCCTGAAAGCGGCGCAAGTTGGCGTCGCGGTATCTCCCGAAGTTGACGCCGTATGGAGTACCGCGGATCTTGTGCTTCTGGACGGAGGTTTTGACACCATTGTGGAAGCAATAAAACAGGGGCGTATTATCTTTTATAACATCCGACGGGTCTTTTTGTATCTTCTCACCGTTGACTTCTCCGAGTTCTTTGTTTTCTTTATCGCAATCGCGCTTAAATTACCCCTGCCGATAGTTGCCGCCCAAATTTTATTCATCAACTTGACGGAAAGCGGCCTGCCCGACCTCGCGCTCACTACTGAAAAAGAGCAAGAGGGCATTATGGAAGAAAAACCGCGCAAACCAAGCGAATCAATCGCCCACAAACCAACGCTTATTTTCATGGCAATTACCTTTTTTATCAGCGGCATTGTCGCGTTTGCATTTTATTACGCGGCTCTCTCGCTCACGAACGACCTCAACCTGACGCGCACCATGACAACGGTACTTCTCTGTTTTGAATCCCTATTCCTCTCTCTTTCCCTCCGTTCATTCAAAAAAGGAATCATCAGAAAAAATATATTCTCAAACAAACTGTTAACGGGCGCGGTGGCCATAAGCGCCCTTGTTGTTGTCGCAGCGATATACATTAACCCGCTGCAAAATCTTCTTTCATTTGTCCCGCTTTCCCCTGCCGAATGGCTCATCATTATACTCGTTAACCTCGCGGGTGTAATACTGGTTGACAGGATCAAAATCGCTTTTCTCGCGGGACGAAAAAAAAATGAAAATACTGGCAATTGAAACCTCATGCGATGAAACCGCCATCGCTATTCTGGAAATAAAAAAAACCGGTTCAAAAACTGGTTTTCGTATTTTATCCAATATCGTTTCATCGCAGATGAAACTCCACGCAAAATGGGGGGGAGTAGTACCCAGTTTAGCAAAACGTGAACACATAAAAAATCTGCCTATCGTATTAAAGAAAGCGCTGAAAGAAGCAGATTTATTAAAACCAAACGTAAACTTAATCGCTGTCACAAATGGGCCGGGACTGGAACCGGCGCTTTGGACCGGAATAAATTTTGCAAAAGAACTGGCAGAAAAATGGGGCAAGCCGCTAATCGGTGTAAATCACCTCGAAGGCCATCTTTTCTCTGTTTTCTTAAAAGAAAACAGAGAATTTCAAATTTCGAATTTCCAATTTCCAATTATTGCATTGCTGGTCAGCGGTGGACATACCCAACTTGTTTTGGTGAAAGACCTGCTTAAATATAAAATACTCGGCGAAACACGCGACGATGCGGCCGGCGAGGCATTTGATAAAGTGGCGCGGATGTTGAATCTCGGATATCCAGGCGGCCCGGCCATCGCCAAAACCGCCTTTCAATATAAAGTCTTCGCAAGACCTGAGGTCTTGCGAAGACAAAAAATTGAACTGCCCAGACCGATGATTAATTCAAAAGATTATGATTTCTCCTTTTCCGGCCTAAAAACCGCCGTTTTATACAAAGTTAAAGAATTAGAAAAATCGGATGCTTCAAGTTTCAGGCTTCATGTTCCAGAAATTTGCGCCGAATTTCAACAGGCGGTAATTGACGTGCTAATCTCCAAAACCCTGCGCGCCGCCAAAGAATATAAAACAAAAACAATTATACTTGCCGGAGGAGTCGCGGCCAACAAAGAACTTCGTTCTCAAATGAAAAAAACCGTTCAAAAAAGTATTAACGCTTCATGCTTCATGCTTCCTGCTTCAAAATACACCGGCGACAACGCGGCAATGATAGCGCTGGCGGCGTATTTTAGATACAAAAAAATGCCCGTTAAAAAACGGGCCATCAAAGCTCAAGGAAACTTAAAAATTTAAAATTTGTAAAACCTCCTTTTTGTGCAATAATTAAAGAACATTCTGAAAAAGATTAGCATAAAATTTATTTATGTCAAACAAAATTGAAGGCCCCTACAACCCAAAAGAAATAGAAGAAAAAATTTACAAAATCTGGGAAGATTCAGGCTCTTTTAAGCCGCAAGGAACCAATGAAACGTACAGCATTGTTATTCCGCCCCCAAACATCACGGGCTCGCTTCACATGGGCCACGCCTTAAACGCCTCCGTTCAGGACATTCTGATTCGCAAAAAAAGAATGGAGGGGCGCAAAACCCTCTGGCTTCCGGGCACGGACCACGCCGGCATTGCCACGCAGAACGCGGTTGAAAAAAATCTCATAAAAAAAGAAGGGAAAACACGACACGATTTGGGCAGAGAAAAATTCGTTGAAAAAATCTGGGAATGGAAAGAAAAATACGGCAACGAAATTTTAAACCAATTTAAAAAACTGGGCTGTTCTTGCGATTGGTCGCGCAGCCGTTTCACAATGGACAAAGAATACCAAAAATGGGTACAAAAAGCGTTTCTTCACTATTATAAAAAAGGCTGGATATACCAAGGAGAAAAAACAATAAACTGGTGCCCGAAATGCCAGACAAGCTTATCCGACCTAGAATTGGAATATAAAGAGGAAAAAACAAAATTATGGTTTATCAAATATCCAATATCCGGAAACTCTAAATCCAAAACTTTAAACTCTAAACAAATTCAAAATTCAAAATTCAAAATTCAAAATTCTGACTACATCATTGTTGCCACCACAAGACCGGAAACAATGCTTGGCGATACTGCCGTGGCAGTCAACCCGAAAGACGAACGGTACAAAAAACTAATAGGTAAAGAAGTATTTTTACCAATTGTTAACAAAAAAATTCCGGTTATCGCGGACAGGGGGGTAGACTCTCAATTCGGCACGGGCGCGATGAAAGTAACCCCGGCTCACGACCTGCATGATTTTGAAATAGGGGAGAAACATAACCTTGAAAAAAAACAGGTTATCGGACCGGACGGCCGTATGACAAAATTAGCAGGCAAATACGCGGGGATGAAAATAAAAGAGGCGCGGGAGAAAATTGTGGAAGATATGAAAAAAATCGGCATCCTTGAAAAAATAGAACCCTACAAACATAATCTTTCGGTCTGCTACAGGTGCGGCGCAGCCACAGAACCAATCCTTTCCAAACAATGGTTTTTAAAAATGAAAGAATTGGCCAAAAAAGCGGCAAAGGCGGTAAAATCCGGCAAGGTGGTTTTCCATCCGAAAAAATGGGAAAAAAATTATTTAAACTGGCTGAAACCGGAAAAGGACGAACCAAAAGACTGGTGTATTTCCCGCCAGTTATGGTGGGGACACCAGCTTCCTATTTTTTATTGCGATAAAAAACAGAAAGAATTTTCAATTTCCAATTTCCAATTTCCAAATAAATCACAAATTAAAAATTCTAAAAACAAAAACGACCCCGAGAATTTAGAAATTAGAAATTCGGATTTAGAAATTTACGTCGGGGACAATCCTCCTGAGAATTATATTCAAGTCTCCGACGTGCTTGATACTTGGTTCTCTTCGGCATTATGGCCTTTTGCCACAATGAATGAAAAAGACCTGAAAGAATTTTATCCCACCAACACACTTTCCACAGCCAGAGACATAATAAATTTGTGGGTAGCGCGGATGGTTTTTTCAGGGCTGGAGTTTACAGGACACGAACCCTTCAAAGATGTGATAATCCACCCCACGATTCTTACAAAAGAAGGTAAAAGAATGTCAAAGTCTTTAGGCACCGGCATAGACCCGATGAAATACGTAGAGCAATACGGCGCCGATGCCACGCGCTTCGGACTTATCTGGCAAATAATGGGCAGCCAAGACATACACTGGGCAGAAGAACATGTTATTGCCGGTAAAAAATTCTGCAATAAATTATGGAACATCGCTCGTTTTGTGCTAACACAAAACGAGAATTTTCAACCAATTTTTCCCGCTACGCGGGATCTCGCACAGCGAGACAATTTCCAATCAATTTTCAATGACAAAATTTCTAATGAAGACGAAAAAATACTCGAACAAATGAAAAAACTTGTTCAATCCACGAATCAAAATATTGAATCGTTCAAATTCGGCCAAGCGTTGCGCGATTTATACGAATTCATCTGGCATGAGTTTGCCGACAAATACATAGAATACTCAAAAACAAAAGATGATGAAGAAACAAAAAGAGTTTTGGCGTACATTCTTACAACCTGTCTGAAACTTCTGCACCCGTTTATGCCGCACATCACCGAAGAAATCTGGTCTAAACTACCGATGAAAGACAAAAAATTACTAATCGTAACAAAATACCCACAAGATTAAATGAGTTTTTCAACTTTATTTTTTTCAATGGTTGGCGGCATATTGCCCGCCCTCCTGTGGCTTTGGTTTTGGTTAAAGGAAGACCGATTACATCCGGAACCGCGGCGATTATTAATACTGACTTTTTTAGGAGGGATGCTGGTAGTAGCGTTAGCGCTGCCGTTGGAACAAATAACTTACTATGTTTTCAAAAAACTCGGCCTGGCCGCGGCCGGTGGAGGTTTTCTAATATTATTCGTGTGGGCTTTCGCCGAAGAAATTTCAAAATATTTGGCGGCAAAAAAAATCGCGCTCAACAAAAAAGAGTTTGACGAACCAATAGACGCGTTAGTTTATCTCATCACGGCCGCTTTAGGTTTTGCGGCGCTTGAAAACGTAATTTTCTTGCTAGAAATAATCAATAACTATGGGTTTTTGGCGGGAATTGTAACGGGCAATTTAAGATTTGCCGGCGCGACCCTGATTCATATTTTAAGTTCGGCCACCGTCGGCGCCAGTATCGCTTTCGCCTTTTTCCACAAAAAAAATTATCGGCGAAACGTTTTATGCGGACTCTTCTTCGCAACTTTGTTGCACGCTCTTTTTAATTATTTTATAATTAAAAGTAACGGGGAAGGAGTTTTTCAAATCTTTTTCCCTCTATGGATTTTAGTAATCGTCCTTCTCGTAATTTTCGAGAAAATTAAAAGCATAAAAAATAAAACATATGCCAAAAAATAAAAAATCATTTTTTGAGAGATTGGCGGGCAATAGTTCGATAGACGAAGAAGAGGAAATGGAAGATAACGACGAAAAAGAAACAAAGGCAATAAAAGAACCGAGCTGGCTTGAAGACGAAGAAAGCGGACAATTAACGATAGACATGTTCCAAACGCCGACAGAAATCGTTATTGAAGCAATGATAGCGGGCGTTAAACCGGAAGACATAGACGTATCCGTAAACAAAGACATGCTCACGATAAACGGAAAAAGACAAAAATCAAAAGAAACCTCGGAAGAAAATTATTACTATAAAGAACTTTATTGGGGAAGTTTCTCCCGCTCAATCATGCTGCCGCAGGAAGTGGACACGGACAACGTGGACGCGACAATCAAAAACGGCGTCCTAAAAATACGGCTGCCGAAGATAGACAAGGAAAAAACACAAAAGATAAAAATCAAAAACGA
>PEZL01000033.1 GCA_002774055.1 Candidatus Tagabacteria bacterium CG09_land_8_20_14_0_10_41_14
CTTTCGTGGAAGTAGAAAACGTCCGCGAAGAAAAAACATAAACCAAACCGGCGCGATCGCGCCGGTTTTCTTTTTTTTGCGGCCCCAACCGGATTCGAACCGGTGTTACATGGATGAGAACCATGCGTCCTGAACCACTAGACGATGGGGCCAATTTTATCTATTTTTCCACGCCTTTTCCTGGCGCGCAAGCAATTTTTCTTTGTTTTCCGGATGAGCCATGATTTCTTCCACAATTTTTTCCATTCGCATGGACTGCGAACCTTTTATCAAAACCAAATCCCCTTCCTCAATAATATCCTGCGCTTTTATGCCCGCCTCTTGCGAAGTGGAAAACTCAAAAATATTTTCAACCGGAAAATTTAATTCTCTCAATCCTTCGGCAATAAATTTTGCCCGCGGCCCGACCGCAAATACAATACTAACCCCCGCCTTAATAATAAATTCCGCCATGCTTTTATGCGCCTCTATGGCATACTTTCCCAATTCCAACATATCACCCAGCACCGCGATTTTTCTTTTCGCTTCCATTTCCCCCATTGTTTCCAGCGCCGCAGCCAAAGCCAATGGCGAAGAATTATAACTATCGTCTAAAATCAAACTATTTTTTACTCCTTCTATCGGCTTAAAACGGCCCGGCGGTGATTCATAAGAATTCAAAGAATTGCCCATATCAACAAAATTCAAACCTACAGCCCTGCCAACCGCCAAAGCAGCCAAAGCCGGATACACGTGATGTTTGCCGAACACGTTAAAAAGACGCACGGGAATACTGGTACCCTCGCAATCAACCTTAAAATTAATTCCATGCTGGTCAGCCATAATTTTATAATTTGAAGCAACCAAATCAGCACCCTCGCCAAATCCGTAAGTTAAAATCTTTGCCTTGGTTTTTTCTTTCAAATCATAAACAGTATCATCATCACTGTTTAGCACAAAAAAATCATCCACTTCTAATTTTTTCAAAATTTCAGATTTTTCCTTGGCAACCGCTTTTGGACTGGCAAAAAACTCCACATGCGTAGGAATATCAGATAAAGCCGTAAACACAACAATATGCGGTTTCAGCCACGAAGATATTTTTTTCATATCACCGGGCCTGTCTACCCCGGTTTCTAAAACCAGCCACTTTGGATAATTCGGCGCCCAAAACATCAAAACAAGGCCTCTAAAAATATTCCATAGCCATAAAAACGGATTAAGCCAGGCGTTTTCACAACCCAAAACAACCAAGGGTACGCCTATTTCACTATTAAAACTTTTCTGACTTTTCCTTATTTTAAATTCTCCGGCCAAAACAGCCGCCACCGCATCCTTGGTGGAAGTCTTGCCCACACTTCCGGTAACAGCCGCGATTTGCGGTTTATAACGCCAAAGAACCATTCGCGCTTCCAGTGTAATTATTACCACTATTATTTTCTTTAAAACAGTTTTCATATTTTACCTATCAGGCGGCACTTCATAATAATTAAACAAAAAACTCATTATGTCCATAAAGGGATTGGTTAAGGTATGAGAGGCGTAACGCACGCCCTGCGGCTTTTTTAGATAAAGGAAAACCACAAACTCCGCGTCAAAAGCCGGGCCGTAACCAAAAAATGAATGCAAAGATTGATCATCGTAATAACCGGCCTCATGCTCCTTGGGTAATTGCGCGGTGCCGGTTTTCGCGGCCACGCTATATCTATCCATTTTTACCGTTCCGCCCATTAAAGCGTCATCCGTCACTTTCACCAGCATCCTTGTTATTTCTTTACTGGTTTCTTCTTTCAAAACCCGCTTAAGAACCACGGGTTTAGTAATTTCGTCTCTGACTCCGTCCACGCTCACCTTCTCCACAACGTAAGGCCTTACCAGCACGCCGCCGTTGGCCAAAGAGGCAACGGCAACGGTAAACTCAATCGGGCTTATGGCTATACCCTGTCCGAAAGAAGCTGTGGCAAATTCAACATCGCGAAAAGAAGAAAGATTGGACAAATCACCCGATGTTTCCGCCGGCAAATCAATTCCGGTTTTCTCTCTAAAGCCGTAATCTTCAAAATAATCCAAAAACTTTTTCTTGCCCAGTTGCTGCATAATAAATATCGCTCCGGTATTTAAAGATTCATTTAAAATATCCTGGATACCCGCGCGCCCCCTTGCTTTACCATCATAGTTCTCTATTTTAGCGCCGTTCAGCACAACATAACCGTTATCAACGTATGTAGTGTTTTGATCAATTCTTCCCGCGTCCAAAGCGGCGGCCATGGTAAAAGGCTTCATTACCGAACCTAATTCAAAAATATCCGAAATTAGGGAGTTGCGAAAATAAGAAATATCTTCAACCTCATTATAATAATTCGGGTTAAAATCCGGCTTGCCGGCCATGGCAATAATGGCGCCTGTTTTCGGATTCATTATTATGCCACCTGCCTCCTCGGCATCCCAATCATCAACAAGATCCGCCAGTTTTTTTTCCAAAAAAGACTGAACGCTCGGTTCTATCGTTAAAACAATATCATAACCGGTCAAAATTTCCGTACCAAGAATTTCTTTACCCAGGTCAAAAAAAGACATCGCGAAAGAAGCCCTTGTTTTTAAACTCTCCTTTTTGCCCTTCAACACGTCTTCATAATAATTTTCCAATCCGTATCTACCTACCAGTTCGTCTCCTTTGTATCCCACAAAACCAAGAACTTGAGACGCCAAAGAACCTCCGGGATAAAAACGCCACTGCTCGGGATAAAGCCCCACCCCCTCAATTTTTAAAGCCTCTATTTTTTTAACGGTCTCATCCTCTATGCGATGCGCGATGATTTCAAACGGATCATCTTTTTTGCTGGCTCGCTCAACACACAATTCTTCGTCAACGACGACAATTTTATTCAATTCTCCGCAGACAAATTCCGCGTTTTCTACTAAAGTAGGATTGACGGCCACCAAAAAACCACTCTTGACCGTCCCTGCCGTCAGCGGAGGCAAGGTATCGCTTTTGTTCTTGAAATAAATGTCGCCTCTTACAGAAATGGATGGAGGAGACTGATAAGGCGCGTTATATTGTCTTTCTGCCTTTGATAAATAAAAATCATGGCCGGAAACCTGAATAAAAAACAAACGACCCGCCAAAAGGCCAGCGAAAAACAAAAAAAACAAACCCAAAATCCGGACCCGCGTTTTAAAACTACCTAAGTTCCTGCCCATAATTATTTCCCATTGCGGCGATTCCGGAAACAGAAATATAACCGTCAGGACCGGCTTCTACAAAACCCAGATTTCTGGCATAAGAGATATCAATCCGATTCAATTTGGTAATATAATCGGCTTCCACTTTTTGAAATTCTCTTTTAATTTCCGTAAGTGCCCGCAAATTATCATTTCGTTCGGCGGTCTTAAGAACCGCCAAATTCATAAAATATATGTAAAGGAATCCTAAAATAAAGGCGCTCAAAAGCAATCCCCCGAACAAATATTTTGAGTATTTTCCCCAAGTTTCAATTTTTATAAAAATATTCATAATTTCACTATTGCCCGCAACTTGGCGCTTCGGCTGCGAGGATTTATTTTAATTTCCTGTTCGGAAGCGCTAATTGGTTTTTTTGTTAAGATATTTCCCGCGCCTTCATTCTTTTTTTCTTTAAAAAAATTTTTTACCATCCTGTCTTCAAGCGAATGAAAAGAAATAACCACCAATCTGCCGCCTCTATTAAGCAATTCCCAACTTTTTTCCAATCCTTCCGCCAATGCGTTTAGTTCGTCGTTTACCGCAATTCTCAAGGCCTGAAAAGTTCTGGTAGCCGGGTTTATTCGCTGTCTTTTTTTTCCATGCGGTACGCTTTTTTTTATTACTTCCACCAAATCAAACGTTGTGGCAAAAGGAATTTCTTTTCTTCTTTTCGCAATATTCCGACTAATCCTTCCGGCGTATCTTTCTTCTCCGTATTCTTTTAAAACTTTAAAAATTTCCTCCTCGGGCCATTTATTCAAAATGTCTCCGGCGGTAATATCTTCAGGCCCCAATTCGGATTTATAAGTCATAATTAACGGCTCGTCCCTTAAAAAACTGAATCCCCTCCCCGAATTCTCCAACTGTTCCGAGCTCATCCCTAGATCAAAAAGTATTCCGTCCACAAATTTGATTTTTAAAGATTTCAAAATTTTGTCCAAATTCCTAAAATTATCATTTACCAAAATAAGGTTTCCGTCTTTTTTGAAAATTGAAAATTGTCCCGCCACAGCGGGATCCCGCATTTGGCGGGAAAAACTGGAAATTAATTTGTCTAACAACTGTCTGTCTTGGTCTATCCCGATTAATTTCCCACCGGGCAATAATCTTGGAATTATCGCCCCGCTGTGTCCGCCACCGTCCAATGTGGCATCCAAAATCGTTTCCCCCTTTTTCGGATCTAAATATTTTATCACTTCGTCTAAAAGAACCGGGATGTGCGCCATCAATAAATTCCCAATTCTCCTAATTTTTCCGCCAAGACGTCGGTCTGTTTTTCAATGCGATTTTTGTAATCCTCCCATGCTTTCTCATCCCAAATTTCCAGTTTTTTAAAAACTCCGGCAATTACCACTTTTTCCTTCAAGCCGGCGAATTGTTTCAAATAATCCGGAATCAAAATTCTCCCCAAAGAATCCAAGGAGACATCTACCGCGCCGGCCAAAAATAGCCTGGCAAAATTTCTGTTGTCGGGCTGACCCATTGGCAAAGAACTCAATTTTTCCGCCACCTTGTTCCATTCATCTATTGGATAGACAAACAAACACTTATCAAGGCCGCGCGTAATTACCGCTTTTTTACCCAATTCTTTACGAAACTTAACCGGTACAGCCACCCGTTTTTTCGTATCTAAATTATGTGCGAATTCTCCAATTAACATGGTTATCCCCGTTATCCACAGTTTTATCCACAATTTACCACCTTGTTTACATTATATACCACCAATCGCCATATTCCAACAACTCACTTGTGGATAACTCCGACGCTCCAATTTCATGCTGGAAAAAATTTTTGTTTTGCAGTACTATAAAACAATGAACGCCGCAAAAATAATTAAAATAATTACACCAATTTTTGTAATTTCGATTATTACCGTCTTTCTGATTCAACCGCCAGAATCAGCCATAAAATTAGCCAAAGAAAAAATAGACACTGCCAAAACGGGAGTTGCCAATCTTGCCGCCGGTTTAAAAAAAGGACCGGAAAACAACAGCGCCAAAAATCCGCCAACTGATTCGCAAACCGCCAACGTTTACTCCGGTCTTTCTCCGGAAAAAGAGCAAAAATATATATCAACAATTGAAGCGCTGGAACAAGAATTAAACGAATGGAAATCCCGGGATCCGGAAATAAAAGAAACAATAAAAACAATTACAAAAGAGGTGCCCGTTGAAAAGATAGTGGTTAAAGAAATCGTAATAAAAGAACCGTGCAATTACAACATACCCATTATAAAATATGTTAATGCCGTACCTGAGGCAAATTCGGCAGTGATTAGATGGGAAACAGACAAACTAACCAAATCGGAAATTTCCATCTGGGGCGGCGGTTTTGCTGAACCGGAAATTTTTCCCTCCGCTTTTCCAACGGCCACCCACCATCGCGTCACAATCACGGGACTGAATCCTCTGACTCTTTACAGATACGAAATTCGCGCGTACACAATGAAGAACGGAGAAATTTTAGGAGAATCTAAAGAAACAGGCGCCTTTTCCACCGACGTTGAAGAGACAGAGGAAGAGTGACTATAACGGCTTTTACAACAAAAGCGCCTGGCAATTTGCCAGGCGCTTTTGTGTTCTTAAACTCGATTGATGTTTGTGGCATTGGGGCCTTTCGGACCCTCTCCCACCTCAAAGGTTACTTTGTCGCCTTCTCGAAGATCATTGAACTCTACATTCTTTAATTCGTTTGAGTGAAAAAAAAGATCCTTTTCTTCACCCTCGCGAGAAATAAAGCCAAATCCTCGATCGGTCAGTCGAGCAATTGTCCCTTCTTGCATTTTTTTTAAAATAACTCTAATAAATTATGCCTTTTGGGGCATAATCAAGCGTGAATGGCTGGAGAACAAAACCCGACCTCGTCTTTTTTACAGCCCCATCTTGATTAAAATAAACTTACCATAAATCATTCGCAATGTCAACAAAAATTGCTTAAAAACTACCTGCGTTTTTTGCCTGCTTTTTGAGCCAGCATTTTCTTTTTTATCTCAAACCGCTTTCTTGTCTTCTTTGAATGAGAAGTTTTATTCTTCCCTATTCCTGTTTTTCTTTTTGCCATATGCTTATATTACTTTTTATTTAAATATTTTTCAATAATTTCTATGTCTTTAACGTCCTTTTCTCTACCGCTCCCCGCCTCAATGCATGCGCCTGCATCACCCCGCTGCCGAATACAGCATATTGCCCTTTTGGCAAATTTAGTTCTTTTAATTTTCCAAACAAATTCATATTTTAAAAATTTTATTAGGCTGTTTGCCGCCCTTTATCAATTTCACGGAGGTTTCCGAAACATCAAAATAAACCGCCAGCGCGTTTCTTGCCGCTTTGTTGGCCATTCCCCTTTCCGCTTTCTCTTTCACTCTGACTTCAAAACTGTCCTCTCCCCTAGCCACAACCTCTCTTTTTTTAGCTCCGGCAAAAACTTTTACTTTCACTAACATAAATATTTTCTGTTTCTAATTTTATCCGGTAAAAAACTTTCCGAGAATATATCCAAACATATTTCATCACCGCCGATAAAATCCGGGATACCCTCTGTTTTAACATCCGAATTACAACATTCTGACTTTCTTTCTTCCATCCTCTTGCCCCCTATTTTCAATTTTTTTACTCCTCTTTCGGCCTCATTGTCGGAAAAAGAATAACCTCTTTTATATTGTGCGCATCAGTCAAAAACATCACCAGCCTGTCTACGCCCATACCCACACCCACGGCCGGCGGCATGCCGTATTCCATTGCGTCCACGAAGTCTTTATCATATTCCGCGGCCTCTTTATCTCCCTTCTGCCGCAAGTCCTGATGTTTTTCAAAACGCGCCTTCTGCTCCAGCGGGTCATTCAACTCAGAATAGCCGTTTACCATCTCCAAACCGCCCATAATCAACTGGAATCTCTCCACCAAATTCGGATTGTCTTTTTTCTTTTTGGCTAGAGGAGAAAGCTCAACAGGATAATCCACCACAAAAGTCGGCTGAATTATTTTGGCGCGGCAAACCTTTTTGAAAATATTATCCCTAATTTTATCTTCCGAGTCAGCCGAAGCCACCTCAATGCCAAACTGCCCCGCTTTTAATTCCAAATCCTCGCGGCTGACATTTTGCGCGTCATTTATTAGCGCGTGCCTTTTTAACACATCGTAAAAAGAAATGACGCTGAATTTTTTTGAAAAACTAATTGAGTTGCCTTCATATTTAACCACCTGTTTTCCGAAAACTTTCTTCACCAAAACTTTAATCATGCGTTCCACAAAATCTCTCATTTTATCAACATTTTGATATGCCTCGTAAAACTCCAGCATGGTAAATTCGGGGTTGTGCGTCGCATCTATTCCTTCGTTTCTAAACATTCTTCCTATTTCATAAACCTTCGGAAAATCGGCAACAAGCAGGCGTTTTAAATAGAGCTCCGGGGCTATTCTTAAAAACAAATCAATATCCAGAGCGTTATGATGAGTTTTAAACGGCTCGGCCAATGCCCCGCCCGCCAACGGCTGAAGCATCAGTGTTTCCACCTCCGCGAAAGCGCTGCCGTTCAAAAAATTACGGAGCTCCGTAATTATTTTTGAACGTGTCTCAAAAACCGATCGCGCGTCTTTGTTCATAAGCAAGTCCAGATATCTTTTTCTGAAACGTTCTTCAACGTCTAAAAGGCCATGCCATTTTTCCGGAAGCGGCCGTAAACTTTTAGACAGCATTCGCCAAGAAACAACTTTTATGGACTTCTCTTTTTTCTTTGTCTTAAAAAGCGTGCCCTCAAATTCCACAAAATCACCCACATCAACAAGATTTTGAAAATGTACAAACTCCTCATTTCCCAAAATATCTTTCTTTAAACACGCCTGAAGGCCGGAAGTGCCATCGTTAAAATCGCAAAACAGTACACCCCCGTGGCCTCGTACGGCCATCACCCGACCGCACAAAACAAGCGGCTTTCTCCGCCTTGAAAACTTAGTGAAATTATCAACAACCTCCTTAAGCGGCATTTCCAAAGAAACATCCGCCGGAAAAGCAGTGCCAAACTTTTTTTCAGATTCCTGAAGTTTTTTTATACGAATTTCTCTGATTTCCTCAAAAGCCATGATTGATTTACATTATATCAATTACAGTATAGCGCATTTCTCCTTTTGGTGTAAGCACCCCAACCGTATGCCCTTTTTTCTTTCCCAAAAGAGCCGAACCCAAAGGTGATTCGTAAGAAATTTTTCCGGCAAAGGGATCAACATCTCCAGAACCAACGATTTGATATTTTTCTTCAAGGTTGTTCTGGAAACGCTTAAGCAAGACAAAACAACCCACCTCCACATTGCTTCGTTTTTTGCAGGAGTCGGAAACCACCACCGCGTGACTCAACAAATCCACTATCCCCGTTATTCTTTGCTCGTTTCTCAACTGTTCTTCTTTTGCCTCATGATATTCGGCGTTTTCGGAAAGATCACCAAAACTGCTGCTTTCGCTAAGAGATTGGGAAATTTCCTTGCGTTTAACTTTCACAAGGTAATCCAATTCTTTTTCCAATTCCTTTTGCCTTTCCGGACTCAAAAATTCCATAGGATTTTATTATATGTATTTATCCTACGGCGTCAAATAATTTGGTTTGTGGATAGACATCCAGTCTAAAAGTTCGCGGCCGGCATACACGCCCCCTATTAAATTGGACGCCCTGCCCCGCTCTAAAACAATGCTTATGCTGAAACGCGGGTTTTCGTACGGCCAGAACGCGATAAGCCAAGAGTTAACAAAAATTCCGGAGCCAAGTTCCGCCGTGCCGGTTTTTGCGGCTACTTTCACGGGCAAACCCCGCAAACCCTGAGCAGTACCATCCTCCACAGCTCTCCTCATTCCTTCGCGCACAATCTGAAAATAATCAACGGGAATTTCTTTCTCTATCCTCTCTTTTTTGCCTGCCTGTCCGGCAGGCAGGCCTGCCTTGTTTAAAACCAGAACAGGAGAAACCCGGTAACCATTGTTTGCCAAGAGCGCTGTTGCCACGGCCATCTGCAGGGGCGTTACCTGAAAATCACCCTGTCCAACACTGATGTTATATGTATCCCCTATTCTCCACACCGGATCTTCGGAATTATCTTTTTTGTATTGCGGGCTTGGTACCAGACCGCGTTTCTCACCCGCAAGTTGAATATTTGTTTGTTCTCCCAACCCGAACAAACGCATATATTCCCCTATTTTCCCGATGCCCAACCCGTTTACATCTTCATAACCTCCGCCTATGGTGTAAAAATAAACATTTGAAGAAACAGCCAGGGCATGTCTCATATCCACCCAGCCATGCGCTTTCCAGTCGTAAAAAACACTTTTTAAATCAGGAAAATAAGGATTGGGAATTGAAATGCTTCCGGAACTAAAAATTTCCTTAAAAGGGTCAATAATTTTTTCATTAAGAGCGGCCAGCGCCACAAAAGGTTTTATAACGGAACCCGGCGCGTAAAGTCCGGAAACAGCCCTATTCACAAAAGGCTTTCCGGAATCAGCAAAATATTCATCTATTTTTTCTTTCGGCTCCCCGTCTGTTAAAACATGTGAATTATATTCCGGATAACTGACAAGTGAAAGCACTTCTCCGTTGTTCACATCCAAAACAACCGCGGCGCCGCCCTGAAAACCCCTCTCCGCAGAAAGATTTTTTAAAATTTCATACAATTTGTTCTGGACCCCTGCATCAATCGTAAGATAAACGGATTCACCCGATTTTGGTTTTATTTGCGCGCTTTCTGATATAATTTCATTTTTTGAACTGGTTTCTACGAGTTTTATTCCGGCTTCTCCCGCCAAAGCTTCATCATAACTCTTTTCCACACCCGCCTTACCAACAATCTCTTCATACAAAAGCCCGGTATAACCCACTACATGCGCCAAACCCTCCAACCGCAGATAATTTCTGGAATCCGTACCATTCCACGCCAAAACCTCACCATTTCTGTCGTAAATAAGACCGCGCTCCGCCGGAAGCATCACCCTTTGTAAATGATTGTCGTCGGCCCTAAGCGCCAAATCTTCTCCGCGCGCAATCTGTAACTGGCCCGCCCGCAAAAACAAAAGCGCGAACAAAAGTGAAAAAAATATACCCGCCGCAAAGAAAATTTTCTGGCCTATCGGCTTTTCTATCCGGCCCTCCAACTGACACGAATCAAAATTTGGAATATTTTGCGCGTCCAAAAAAATCTCATCCGGGCTGATATTGGCAATAAATTTTTTCTTTTTGTTTGCAAACATATTATCAACCAAATATCACAAAAAATAATCCGAAAACAGCAAGACCCGCGGCAAAAATTACACTTTTTGAAAACACATTTTCTCCCTGAATTAAACGTTTTGCCCATTCCACAGCTAAAAAAGTAATCGCAAAAGATACGGTAAAAAATCCTAAGATGTGTTTGTCAAAAAAAGGGGGGGACAAATACAAAGAATCCAAAAACAAACCGGCCACAAGCCCCTCCCAAAACTTATTAAATACCACGACAAAAAAAACAAAAAGCAACACTGAAACCGGCAGTGGAAATATTACCGAAACGCAGATTAAAAATAAAAAAGAAATTATTCTTTTCTTCATTTTCTTAAATAAACATATCTAATCTCCTGCGCATTGACGGCTAAACGAAGAAAAATTTTCTGAAACGGACTTACTTCGGACTTCTCAATATTCTCCACAATTCCCAAAAGAAGATAATCCGTACCCAAAGTTACAACCTCGTCACCCACCCTCACATCCACATCTTCCGGCAATTCTATTTCAAGATTTTCCCCACCCCGGCCAACGGCAATGGCCGCCATGCTACCGCCAATAAAAACATTTGTTTCTTCCTTTGGATAAGAAACGAGTTTAACAATACTTGTTTCTGCCGAAGCTTCCGATATGTAGCCCAAAAGAACTTCGTTAAAAGCCGTTACCCTCATTCCCTGCCTGACCCCGTCATTTAAACCGGCGTCAATAACAATGCTGTTATAAATCCCATAACCCGGCCTCGCCAAAATAGAAGCAACCAGCAAATCATCGTCTTCTTTTTTTTGATTAAAAACAATCTTTAATTCTTTGTTTTCTTTTGCCACCGCCGCGTAATAATCGTTTTTTGTTTCAATTTCCGCCACCTTTTGCCGTAAAAAAATATTTTCGTCCACCAAAAATTTCTTTTCCTTAAAAGGAAGAACAACCATATTTATCGCCGTCTCGGTTTTTTGCTTTACAAAAAGCAAGGGACGAATAAAAAACAAAGAACCTTTCTTTAAAAAAGAAGGAGGGAAACCAACAAACAAAAAAGATAGCAAAAAGAGTGCGATTAAGGCACCCCCCGCTCCGAAAAACAATCTATTTTTTTGCTTAAAGTTGACTGGCATTATCTTCCGGGGTAATTAGAACGTCTTTTAATGAATCAAGATCTTCAAGAATAATTCCCGTACCCCTTACCACGGCGGTAAGCGGATCTTCCGCCAAATGCACGGGAATTTTCATTTCGGATTCAAGAAATTCAGGAAGACCCCGCAGAAGAGCGCCGCCGCCAACAAGCACAATGCCGCGATGCATTATATCGGAAACCAATTCCGGAGGAGTTTCTTCCATTACTTCTTTCACCGTGCGGGAAAGACTGCCTAAAGATTTTGAAATCGCCGCCCTTACATCTCCATCGGTTATAACCACTTCCTTTGGCAAACCCGTCATCAAATCCCTGCCCCGCACCGTCGCCTCAATATTTTCACCCGAAGACACAGCCGAACCAATGGCAATTTTTATATCTTCCGCGGTTCTTTCGCCCAAAAGAAGTTTAAATTCATCCCGGGCGTAATTTATAATATCCTGATTTAATCTGTCTCCGGCCGCCCTTAGATTTCTGGAAACCACAATACCGCCCAAAGAAATGACCACAATATCCGAACTGCCTCCGCCGATATCAACCACCATGCTGCCAATCGGTTCCTGAATAGGCAGTTTTACGCCAATGGCCGCAGCCACGGGTTCTTCCACCAGATAAACCTCGCGGCCACCCGCGTTTTTGACGGCATCGCGCACAGCCCGCCTTTCCACGTCCGTAACACCCGAAGGAACACCCACCACCACGCGCGACCTTGCAAAAGGCCGCACCATTTCTTTATGAACATTTTTAATAAAGTAGGAGATCATTTCTTCCGTCACTTCAAAATCGGAAATAACCCCGTCTATAAGCGGCCGGATAGCGACAATATGAGCCGGCGTTCTGCCAACCATTTTTTTTGCTTCATTGCCAATCGCCACCACCTGGCCGGTCTTTTGATTTAAGGCAACCACGGAAGGCTGATTTATAACAATCCCCTTTCCTCTTACATAAACCAAAGTAGTGGCCGTTCCCAGGTCTATGCCAATATCATGTGAAAATAATCCAAAAATTTTATTGAACATAGCACTAAATTTCTAATTGCTCTAATTATTCTAATTTCTAAAATTTTAGGTCAATTAGGTTAATTAGAAATTAGGTTAATTTTTTTAATAATTCTTTTTTATCTATCAATTTTGTTCCTTTCTCTCTTCTTTTCTTTAATTCAAATTTCCTCTCGCTAATTGTTTTTTTACTCACCACAATCCGCCAGGGTATTCCGAGCAAATCAGCATCGGCAAATTTTTCTCCGGCGCTTTTATCCGCTCTATCATCGTATAATACCTCCGCGCCCGCCTCCTGTAAATCTTGATATAATTTTTCAGCCGTGTCATTTTTTTCCGCAACGTCTACAATAAGAACCTTAAAGGGCGCAACCTCTTCGGGCCAGATAATACCCTTATCGTCGTTATAAACTTCCACAATCGCACCCATAAGCCTGCTTGGCCCAAGGCCGTAACAACTCATTATCACAGATTTTTTATTCCCGTTTTTATCAGAAAAGGTTAAACCCATCGGTTCTGAATAACGCTTGCCCAAAATAAAAATATTTCCCACCTCAATGGTTTTTTCCTCTTTTAATTTTTCTCCGCAATTGGGGCATTGAGCGCCGGCCCTCAAATCGCAAATCTCTTTATTTTGAGAAAAATCGCATTTCGCGCAAAACATTATCAAATCCTCGCCCGCCTCCGTGGGAACCTGAAACTCATGAGAATATTCTTTTGAAAAACTTCCGCCCGACGCCTCCGCCACACGCACATCTTCAAAGCCGCATCTTTTTAAAATATTAAGATAGGATTGTTTGACTTTGTCATAATACTTTTTTCTGTCTTCTTCATCGGCATGAAAACTATATAAATCCTTCATTGAAAACTCTTTCCCGCGCAGAAGGCCGGATTTAGCCCGCATTTCATCTCTAAACTTTGTCTGAATCTGATAAATCGCCAGCGGCAAATCCTTATAAGAATTAATGTAGCGCCTCGCGATATCCGTAACAACCTCCTCGTGCGTGGCACCGAGCGCCCATTCTTTTTCCTGCCTGTCTTTTATTTTATACAAATAGTCGGCCGAATCCCACCTGCCGGTCTCCTCCCAAATTTCTTTTGGATGAAGCGCGGGCATCAAAATCTCCTGCCCGCCTATTTTGTTCATCTCCTCGCGTATAATCGCCTCTATTTTTCTAAGCACGCGAAAACCCAGCGGCAGAAAAGAATAAACACCGCTGGATAATTTTTGAATAAAACCGGCCCTGGCCAAAAGTCGGGCATTGACGGAAACTTCATCTTTAGGCGCTTCGCGCAGGGTTTTTGTAAAAAGTTGAGATAACTTCATAATAATATTATAATAGGGCAAGCAAGCCCGAAAAACAAGAAACGGCTAAATATCTATTTAGCCGTTTCTTGTTATGTAAAAAACACCCCGCCCCGTTTTCCCGCGCTGGACAATACCCCATTGCCCCGACAACAATTAAGAGTATATATTTCATAATAATATCCTAAACCTTATTTCATACTGAAAAAGTTAACCGTGAATAAGTTTCGCAATGTCTTTATAGGTAACAAGGAGCATTAAGGCGATAAGAAACAAAAATCCGGCTGTGTTAAGCCCCGTGCTCACTTTTTGGCTAATCGGAGACCCTTTTACTGCTTCAATCGCCAAAAACAGCAACCTTCCGCCGTCAAGGGCGGGAAAGGGTAAAATATTAAGTATGGCAAGATTTATAGAAAGCAAGGCTATCAAATTAACCACATAAACAAAACCCAACCCGGAGGCCGTACCCAAAATAGACATAATTCCCACGGGTCCCATAACAGCAACAGCCGCGCCACCGCTGGTAAACAAATCAACCAAAATGCCGTAAAACGCTTTTACAATAGCAGCGGTAATAGAAATCGTAGTTTTAATCCCTTCCCAGATTGCCCTATAAAAAGGGAGGGAAACTATGCCAACCCTGTCCATGGCAATACCCAAAGCGCCTACTCCTTCCGGCGGATTTATCTGCGGTACGGCCACCGCCATCATGTTTTTCTGTCCTCTTAAATATTCAATAAAAACTTCTTTGCCCTTATACCGTTCAACAAACTGCTGAACGCCAAGAACGCTGTTTACCTGAAAAGTTTCTCCTTCGGAAGAAAACGACAGCAATCTGTCGCCGGCGCTTAATCCGACCTCCTCCGCGGGCGTGCCAGGCTGCACCTGAATTATTGTAACATAAGCGTCTTGCGCCTCGCTTCCCACGCTGGTAGGCGCGCCAATCCACAAAACCAAACTAAAAAGCAGCCAGGCCAAAATCAGATTAAAGAAAACGCCGGCGGCCAAAATACAGGCGCGCAAATACATCGGCCTGGACGAAAAACTGCGGGACTGTTTTTCGCTTGAGTCTTCCCCGAAAATTTTCACAAACCCGCCAAACGGAAGCAGGTTTAAAGAATAAGTCGTTTCTCCTTTTTTGAAACTGAAAAGCCGCGGCGGAAAACCAAAACCAAACTCATCCACCCGCGCCCCGGAAAGTTTGGCAAGCAAAAAATGCCCGAACTCGTGAGATAAAATCAAAACCGCCAAGGCGGCAATTATAATAAAAATAATCATAACTAATGGCTAGTGGCTAGTGGCTAATCTCGCGTTGTTTTCTGGACGCGATTTCCTCAAATTTCTTTACAGCCTTGTCTATAATATCTTGTAAATCGTCCTTATGCCGGTATTTTTCATCTTCGGATAAAACTCCTTCTCTTTCGCCATCCTGAATATCTTTCCAAATTTCATCTCTTTCTCTCCGCATAGAAATTCTTGCCTCTTCCAGTTTTTCGGAAAGAATTTTCAAAAGAGATTTTCTCCTTTCTTCGGTAAGTTCGGGAAAAGGAATACGAACGGTGTCTTTTTCCGTAATGGCCTGCACACCCAAATCAGAAGAGCGAACCGCGGCTTCTATGTTCATGATAATCTCCGTGTCCCAGGGTTTTACGCGCAGGGTTCTGGCGTCTTCAACCGAAATGGCGGCAACCCCCTTCAGCGGAGTCTTCGTGCCGTAATAATCAATTTTAATGTTCTCCACCAAAGCAGGGGTGGCTCTGCCGGTGCGCAAAAGAGAAATTTCATCTCTAAACCATTGCTCAATTTCCTCAATTCTTTTTTTTATTTTAGAAAAATCATACATCATGATGCCAATATGCGAATTTTATGCCAATTTTGCGAATTGCGAATTACATATATTGGCATCATAGCACAAAACAAAGATACTCCAAAATCATCTTAAGCGACGCGCCGCGGCGAAGAGCAAAATTTCTCTGCCGCAACAGAATATCCAGCGAGCCGGCTTTCTCCGCTGAAAAATTTCTTTTAAAATTATCGGCCAAAACAAACTCCAGGCAATCAAAAAAGGCCAGGGTTTTTTCCCTCTCGGACGCCAAAACAGAAACCATTTCCATCCTTTTATCGGGTGGTTTTCGCAAAAACTTTTTAACAAACTCTGTTTTTTTAAACGAAAAATTTTGAGAAACGTTAAATCTTAAATGCGCCAGTCGTGAACGCAAGGTATTCAAAATATTTTCAGCGCTTGGCGTAATAATAAAAAAATAACTAAGCCCTCCCGGTTCTTCCATTGTTTTAAGCAGCGCGTTAGATGCCTCAGCCGTGATGTTCGCGGATTCTATTATAAAAACTCTGCCCTTGCCCAAAAATGATTTTCTTGAAGCATTCTCGCGGACAGTTCTTGCGTCTTTTATGGAAAAGAGAGGAGTCTGCAAAAAGCAAAAATCGGGGTTGGTCGACAAATTCTGTTTTGCGGCGCCCAAAATATCACAAATTATTTTCAACGCCTCTTCTTTGGCCTGCTCAATGTCTCCCGTCAAAAGATAGCCATGATGGAAAGATTTCATGATTACTTCTTCGCCACAATACTGCGCTTATAGGCATCCAAATGCTCCAGCGCCCGGCCGGTGCCCTTGGCAACGCACAGAAGCGCGTCGTTGGCCACAGTGGCGTTTATACCGGTTGAGCGAAAAACCAACTCACTAATATTTCTTAAAAGAGAACCGCCTCCGGTCATAAGAATACCAAATTCTATAATATCAGATGCCAGTTCAGGCGGAGTTTCCTGAAGCACCTGCTTAATCGCCTTAATCATATCTCTTAATTCGGAATCAATCGCTTTCACAACTTCATTTGTGGAAATCTCGGCGCTCTTTGGAAGACCGGTAAGAAAATCTCTTCCCCGCAAAGCGCAGGTCAATTCCTCGTCACCAGCCACAGCCGAACCAACCGCGATTTTTATTTCCTCGGCCGTTCTGTCTCCAATGGCAAGATTAAAAGTTTTCTTTACATGATTTATGACGGCCTGGTCTAATTTATTTCCCGCCACCCTGGCTGAAGTGCAATGCACAATTCCGCCCAGACTAATCACCGCCACATCCGTGGTGCCGCCGCCTATATCCACAATCATATGGCCTCTTGCTTCTTGAATGGGCACGCCCGCACCAATGGCAGCCAAAATAGGTTCTTTTACCACATAAGCAGAGCGGGCGCCGGCTTTTATTGCCGCTTCTACCACGGCTCTTTTCTCGGTTGAAGTAACATCAGCCGGCACAGAAACCATCACCTCCGGCTTAAACATATTTAAACGCCCCAGGGCCTTGCCTATAAAATACCTAAGCATCGCTTCCGTGGCTTTATAATCGGCGATTACTCCATCTTTCATCGGTCTATAAGTCACAATGGTATCGGGCGTTTTGCCTATCATTTCTTTTGCCTCATCTCCAACGGCTAAAATTTTATTTTCCGGCAAAGATACCGCCACCACGGACGGTTCATTTAAAACAATCCCGCGACCGGAAACAAACACCAATGTGTTGACGGTTCCCAAGTCTATTCCAATTTTTCTCGCAAACAAACTCATAATTATACTAGTGGCTAGTGGCTAATTCACTCTTTTAATATCCGCCCCAACGGCGTTCAGTCTTTCTTCTATATTCTCATATCCCCTATCTATATTATACACATTATGAATAACCGAATCTCCTTTCGCAACCATTCCCGCTGTTAAAAACGCCAGGCCTGCCCGCAAATCAGGCGACTCCATTTCCCGGCCCCTCAACAAGGTAGGGCCGTCTATCGTAGCCCTGTGCGGGTCGCAAAGAATTATCTCCGCGCCCATTCTTTGGATGTCAGAAAGATAATTCAAGCGGCCCTCAAAAACGGTTTCAAAAATCAGACTTCTTCCTTTCGCCTGTGTCAGGATTATTGAAAAAGGCGCCTGTAGGTCGGTCGGAAACCCGGGATACTCCCTGGTTTTTAAGGTAATCGGTCTAAAAGCAGCCCTAGCATTTAACAAAATATAATTCCTGCCCTCCTCCACCGCCACACCCGTAGCCCTTAAAGACTCCAACACCGCCCTGATTTGACGAGGTTCACATTGGGTTATTTTTAAATCTTTTCCGCAAAGAGCGGAAATTATGGCAAAACTGCCCGCCTCTATTCTATCGGGCGGAGTATCAAAAACGCCCGAAGAAAGAAGTTCGCCGCCATGAACGGAAACCGTATGCGTACCGGCGCCTCGGATATCCGCTCCCGCCTTGTTTAAAAATCCGGCAAGCGCTTCTATTTCCGGCTCACAAGCGCAATTATAAAGAACTGTTTTGCCTTTCACAAGCACCGCGGTCATCATCAGCGTTTCAGTAGCGGTTACGCTCGGCGTTTTTAAAAAAATTTCCGCCGGCTTCATTTTTTTAGCCTCAATCACATAAACCCTTTTTCCTCTTTTGACCACGGCGCCCATTTTTTTAAAAGCGTCTAAAAAAACATCTATGGGCCGCTGGCCTATCACGCAGCCGCCTGGATGAGGAAAAGAAACCACGCCCTCTCTTGCCAAAATGGGGCCCGTAAGCACAATAGAAGAACGAAATGATTTTGATATTTCGTAATCAAGTGCTGTTTTAAACTCGCGGGGCGGAATAAACTTGAAAGATCTTTTAGCGATACGATCTATTTTTACACCCAAATCTTCAAGAAGGTTATTCATCCGGAAAACATCTTCAATAAGAGGCGCGTTATTCAGCCGAAGTTCTTTTTTAAAAAGAATGGAGGCGGCTTGCGCCTTTAAAACAGAATTCTTGGCGCCCCTCACCGGTAATGTTCCGCTCAAACATCTTTTCCCTCCAAAACCGTTTACCAAAAACTTCGCCATTGCCTCAATTCTAGACTTTTTATCTGTTTTTTGCAAATATTAAGGTAATATGATAACCATCAAAACAAGAAGGTATATAATGATTTTTTCGCTTGCCGTGTTTGTAATTGTGGCTACGGCTATTTTGTTTTACAGCCAGGGGTACAGTATTAACAGAAACCTCACTCTCTCCCGCCACGGCGGCCTTTATATTTCCACCCCCTTCTCCGGCTCGGAGATTTTTATAAACAATGAAAACGAAAAAAAAACCGGCGTTTTGAACGGCGGACTTTTTAAATCAAATTTAAAGCCCGGCTACTATGCCGCGCTTGTAGCAAAAGACGGATTTTGGCCGTGGGCAAAAACGCTTGAGGTAAAAGAAGGAATGGTGGCCGAAGCGCGCGCCATAATGGTACCGGAAAACCTAAAAGGAGAAATAATTGAAAAAGGAAATTTTTCCAACCTTTGGTCGCACAACAAATCAGAAACAATCGCGCTGAAAGAAAAAAACGGCAATTTTTATTCTCTAAGTTTTTATCTGCCGGATAAAGATATTTATCTCACGGCCGATTCTAATTTTACAAAACAGCTCTTAACTTTCAAAGACGATATTACCGCCCTTGCCTGGGACAAAAATTATTTAATTTTTAAAAGCGAAAAGGGCCTTATCAAAGCCTCTTTTAATTTTTCTTCAAACACGGCAAGCGCCCAATATTCCTCGGAGTCTTTTGAAAATTATTCCACCGTAAAATACGAACGGCTTACAGACAGGGACAGAGAAAAATTATGGTGGAATCCGCCGACTAATCAGGTATTTGTGGACTGGCTGGAAGAAAACGGCGCGCCGCCTTATTATATCTGTGATGAAAATTGTGATTCTCTGCCTCTTCAAATTTTTCAAAGCAAATTCACCATCCAAAACATTGAATTTTTCCCGCAAAGAAAAGACGTAATAATAATAGCGGTTGGCAACGGAGTATACGCGCTTGAAATAGACGGCAGAGGCGGCCGGCTTATATATCCGATATATAAAGGAAAAAAACCAACCTTCGGACTTTCAAACAGCACTAATTATATTTATATCTTAGACGATAGTTCTCTTTTGAAAATGTATCTGAAATAGTTCCTCAAAAAAACAATGAAACAAATCAAGGACATCCTTGGTAAAAAAAGCGGGAAAACAAAAAACATTCACACCAGCCGTCACGCTCTGGCTGAAGAAATGGCGGGATATTTTAATGAACCCAAAGATTATAGAAAATATCTGGGCGTGTGCCATCAACACCCGGAAGAAGAATTGCGCCGGCTTTTTTCCGAAATAAAACAGGAGGAAAAAAGAAATCCAAAAATCTCGCCGGTTAAATTATTTTTCTTCAAACTAAAACAAATCGAAAAAATCCATGGAAAAAGAAAAAACGAAAATATATCAGAAAGGCGAAAAAGTGCTTAATCAAAAAGCGCGGGAAGTTCCGTTAGACAAAATCGGAGAGAAAAAATTCCAAGATATTATAAAAAAACTAGAACGGGTTATTTTTGAAAACGATGAGGCTCTGGCCGCGGCCGCGCCGCAAGTCGGAGATCCTTGGAGAATCTTCGCGGTGTCCGAATGGGCGCTTCACCCGAACGAAAAAAAAGCAGATTTCAAAAATATAGTTTTCATAAACCCCAAAATAACCAAAACATCCAAAGAAACATCGCTTGCCCCGGAATCCTGCCTAAGCGCGCCGCAATACTACGGCAATGTTAAGCGCGCCCAAAAAGTGAAAGTGGAAGCATATGATGAAAACGGCGAAAAATTCCGGCGCGGCGCTTCCGGACTTCTGGCGCAAGTAATCCAGCACGAAACAGACCACCTTGACGGCATTTTGTTTGTTGATAAATTAAAATCAAAATCTTAAATTCGTTCTATCAAAGGTCGTATAAAATACAACATTCCACGTCTTAT
>PEZL01000023.1 GCA_002774055.1 Candidatus Tagabacteria bacterium CG09_land_8_20_14_0_10_41_14
AAAATTTTGTCGGAAAATATTCATTTTCCTCCAAAACTTCGGATTAGTCGCGGACATTATATGAATAAAATTTAAGAATTGAAAAGGTGGCACAAAAAATTTTGGCGAGTGGGTAAAAAATGGAGGGGTTTAAGGGGAGGAAATTTTTTGCCCGCGAGCCGTAAGCAAAATTACGAAACAAATCGTCTATGGTAGCGGAAACCGGGATAGAACCGATGCAAGCCGGATAAGCCAATACTTTGTTTCTGGAAACGAGCGCTGCGGCAGTATACTGAACAAGCATCAGACCGGAATCAACGCCGGGATCCGAAGACAAAAAGGGGGGCAGGCCGGAAAGCGCCGAGTTTAACAAACGCTCTATTCTTCTTTCAGAAATAATACAGAACAATTGTGCGGAAAAACACGGCATTTGGATAAATAAGCGGCAATATTCTCTCCGGATATACGTTGGCCATTATGCAGTTTGGCAAAAAGAATACCTGTTTCAAAATTTTTGCTATTCCCGTCAAGCGCAATTATATCCATCGAAACCGCTAAATCCGCCGCACGCATTAATTTCTGTGCCTCATAAACCGAAAATGCCATATCGCTTGTGGAAAAATGAGTACCGTTAATCAAAAAAAACGCTTCGCCTTTCTTAAAACAAAATCTGTGTTTTTCAATTGAATAAAAAATTAGGTGGGACAATGGAATCAAATCGCCGCTGGCGCCCAAAGAACCAACCTCGGGTATATCCGGCAACATTTCATTATTATAGCTGTCAATTAAAAAATTCAATGTCTCCGGACTAACTCCCGAACAACCTTTTTTTAAAGTATTTATCAAAAGGAAAAAAGCGCCGCGGGTAATGAATTCCGGAAACGACGCGCCAACGCCGCAGGAATGACTGACAATTAAATTTTTCTGGAATGTATCAACGTCACTATTATCAATTTTTCTATCTAAAAATGCTCCCACGTCAGTATTCACTCCATAAATTTTCTGCTTTTTCATCATTTCTTCAAAAAGCTTTCTCACTTTCGCCACCTTAAATAATTCAGAATAAGATATGGAAATCCGTCTCTTCTGCTTTATAAATTCTACGAAATCTACCAAAAACAAAAGGTGAGATAGCATTTTCTTATTCCTCCTTTTCAAAGAATTAACCACTAACAAAATAACATTCAGTTCGTCTTTTTGCAATAGAAAGCGTTGGATATAAAAAGCGTTTTGTATTATTCTAGACGTATGCGCGCGATCAAACCTAAAATAGCATTTTTCGGCACGCCGGAGTTTTCGGTAAAAATCTTGGAGGCGATGAAAAACGCCGGCTTTTTGCCCGGCCTTATTATTACCTCTCCCGACAAACCGAAGGGCAGAGGCCGGCAACTCTCCCCTTCTCCTGTCAAAGTATGGGCAGAAAAAAATAATTTAGAAATCCTGCAACCAACAAAATTAAACGAATTACAAATAACTAATAACGAATTGCAAAATGCGGATTTATTCGTTGCGGCTTCCTATGGAAAAATCCTGCCAAAAGAAATTCTGGAAATCCCCAAATACGGCGCCTTAAACGTCCACCCCTCTCTTTTGCCCAAACTTCGCGGCCCCTCGCCGATTCAAACCGCCATATTAAACAACGAAGAAAAAACCGGCGTTACAATTATGTTAATGAATGAAAAAATGGATGAAGGACCAATTCTCGCGCAGCGAGAATTGGAATATCTAATTTCTAATTCCCAATTTCTAAACCTTGAAGAACAACTTGCGAAACTTGGAGGGAAACTCTTGATTGAAACGATTCCCAAGTGGCTAAAGAGTGAAATCAAACCAACCCCGCAAAATCACAGCAGGGCAACTTACAGTAAATTAATCGCAAAAAAAGACGGCGAAATAAACCGGGACGAACCGGCCGAAATTATTGAAAGAAAAATCCGCGCTTTCACCCCATGGCCCGGCGCCTATACTTTTTACAACGGAAAAAGAATAATTATCACCAAAGCCGAATTAAAAAATGACGCGCTTGTTATCAAGCGCGTCAAACCCGAAGGAAAAAACGAAATGGAATTTTCAGAATTTCTAAAAAATAATCCCGGATTTTCAAAAATTATCTCTTCTTTTGGCTAGCCTTCAGATGCGCCTTCATCACTTTGCCTTTCAGTCTTGCGGGTTTCCTTTTGGGAATCAGCTTGGATTGTTTTGCTTTTAGGTTTTGCAAATATTTTTTCTTCATAATTTAATTTTAAATTACAACCGACAACTTTATATTGGCAATTATTTTTTCAATGTCAATGCCTGACTCCGCGCGTTCAATGCTTTTAATATCAGTTTTGGTGGCCGGGTGCCTGGGCATAAACACCTGACAGCAATCCTGGTCCGGCATAATGGATATTTCGTAAGTGCCTATGTCTTTTGCGCTGTTTATAATCTCTTCTTTATCCATGCCGATAAGCGGCCGGAAAATCGGCAAAGACGCAGCAGACTCAACAACAGAAATATTCTCTATTGTTTGCGAAGCCACCTGCCCCAAACTTTCACCGGTAACAAGCGCCTTGGCTTTCTCGCGCCCGGCAATTTCCTCGGCAATTCGCGCCATCATCCGTCTATAAAGTATCACCCTGTATTTCTCGGGCGCGCTCAAAACGATTTCTTTTTGTATATCACCAAAAGGAACCAGATATAGTTTTGATTTCCCTTGATACCGATTCAAAATCTCTACAAGTTCCTTGGCTTTTCCCTGGGAAGAATAATCCACATAAGGATAAGCGTGAAAATGCGCGAAAACAGCTCGGCATCCTCTTTTGAGCATGCGGAATGCCGCCACCGGAGAATCTATCCCGCCGGAAAGAAGCACAACCACCTTGCCGCTTATACCAACCGGCAAACCGCCAACCCCCTTAATCTTTTCAAAGCCAAAAAAAATTTCTTTGGGCAAAACCTCAACAAAAACAGTCAACTCCGGATTTTCCAAATCAACCCGCGCTCCCGATTCTTTCTGAACCAAAGCGCCAATCTCGCGATTTATTTCTTCCGAAGTTTTTGGGAAAATTTTATCCGCCCGCTTGGTTTCTATTTTAAAACTCTGAAATCTTTTACTTTTTAACTCTTCAAATAAAACTTTTTTAAAATTAATCAAAACATCCGCTTCGCCTTCGGCCTTCGGGCTGCGGCGGACAGGCAAAAAATTGGCAATTCCCGGAATTTCCCCCAATCTCTCAATGTTCGAGATCCGATCTCGAACATTATCAAATGTTCGAGATCGGATCTCAACAAAAAGGCGGCCGGGTAAAATACTAACAACGGGCTGAAAATCTTTCAGGGACCGCTCTATATTTTCTTTCAGCCGCCTCACAAAAAGTGGGCGATTTGCCCCCTTCAGGGCAATTTCATGATAATGAACAACAAAACCATCCATTATTTAATTTCGTAAGTAAGCGTAACATTCACCGTCACCTCTTGAGAGCCCGGCTCAATGGCGGGAGCAGACACAGCGGCTTTTTCATAAACCGGATAATACGGCTGAACGCCTTCCTGAAAAGAAAGCAATCGGCCCAATTTAAAGCCGGCTGCGCCGGCAATGCTTTTCGCCTTTTCCTGCGCTTTACTGATAGCCTCGGCCCTTGCCTCATTGTTTACTTCTGTGGGGTCGTCAACAATAAAAGAAAGCTGAGACACGGAATTGGCGCCCCTGTCCACCACTTCCGTCAATAAAGAACCGGTTTTTTCAAAATCTCTCACCTTAACGGAAACAGACTGCCTGATTGTATATCCAACAATTTCCGGCGGCGGACACGGCCCGTCTTCGCACTTATAATATTCGTAACGCGGGGATACATTATAAAATGAAGTTTTTATGTCTTTATCCTCCACCCCGGAAGCTTTCACAAATTCAAGCGCCGAGTTTATTTTAGAACTATTTTCTTCTTGTAAAGAAGCGATATCGGTTCCGCCTTCCGTAATCACGGTAAAAGTAAACCGCGCCACATCGGGCACCGCCACCGCGTCTCCCTCCGCGCTTACGGAAAAACTTCTATAAGACGAAGGTTCAATAAACTTATAATAACCCCTCACATACATGGCGCCGCTCACCGCGAAAATAACCAAGGCGCCGATAATCACATATCCCAAATAATTCTTCAAATCTTTACTTATGCTTTTCAATTAATTAATAATAATCGTAATTCATAATTCTCTATTCATCCTTTTTAATTTTAGGATGATTTTCAAAAAAATTCCAGATAATCTCCGAAGCATTTATATAATCCACCGGCTCATCCGCCAAAAACCATGATTTTTTTCCTCCCGGCCATATATGCCCCGCCTCGCCTAACTTATAAAGAACCACCTCGGAGTTGCTTTCGCAGGAACCATAAATTATTTTTTCCGTTTTTAAATCTCCGCGCTCAATGATTTTGTCGGCGCAACCGTTATGCCCGACCCAAAAAGACACCGCCTCCTCAACAGAAAAAAAATTCAAATCAAACAAATTGACAAACCAGGAATAGCTTCTTCCTCCGCCAAAAGGTATCACGGTATCTTTCGCGCCGTGAAAAGCGATCACCGACAAATAATCCGACGGGGCGCAGTCATCAATCCACATAGAGGAAGAAACAGACGCGATGGCGGCAATTTCGTCTGCCAATTCGCATGCCAAATAATAAGCCATCATACCGCCGTTAGACAAACCGGCAACATAAATCCGCTGCGTATCTATATTATAATCTTCTTTCATTTGTTCAATTACTCGCCTCAAAAAATCAACATCATCAATCCCGAACGGCTCCACATAATTACAGCACTCCCCCGCGTTCCAGCTAAGCATATAATTAAAAAGACCGGTGCCGTCCGGATAAACGACAATAAAATTTTTTTTATCGGCAACCTGATTCATACCGGTAATTTCTCTGACCAATTTTGCATTGCCGCCCGCGCCGTGAAGCACCAAAACCAAGGGAATTTTTTTTTCTTTTTCGCCTTGGGCGGAAAAATCTTCCGGCAAATGAACCAAATATCTCCTCGTTAAGCCCTTCGCGATTAAAACCTTATCAATATCACGCCCGTTTTTCAAAGAATATCCGAGCAGAAAATTCTCATAAAGCCAAACCCTCACATGGAAAACAACCGCGATTAAAATTATAGTTATTACAAAAGCGCTTAACTTTTTATTCATACTCTTATACAATAACAATAGCAAATATGAATCCTAAAACAAAAACAAGCGCCGGTTTAATGATGTACCGGATAAAAAATAACGAGGCAGAAATCTTTTTGGTTCATTCGGGGGGCCTTTCTTCAAAAACAAAGATAAAGGATTTTGGTCCATACCGGCGCGAACTTGGGTTTGTAAACCAATTTTTTACAAACAATATTTACCACTCTTCTCCCCCAACTGCAAACGCCTCGCTTAAAGCCGTTTCCTCCGCCAATACTCCAACCAACTTTGACAATCTTTCAGCCCTTGTTTTCATTTCTTCTTCAGTCACTGATTTAACATCACTAATCGCAACATCCAGATAATCTTCGCCGAGATCCATACCCGTCTCGTCGGCCAGTTTTTTTAATTTTTCTCTTACCTCTTCTTCGCTTTCTCCTCTGTTAAAGCGTCCGCCGCAGCCGGTAATTGAACCAACAATTTCACCTTTTTTGTTTTTAACCGGAATCCAAAGAGAAGCATAACCCGCGAAACAATCCATTAATACTGGTTCTTTTGTGGTTTTTATCATATCCAAGGCAGTATGATAAGTATCGGTGCAGTTCTTTTTTCCTTCTTCCGTTTTTTGAATAAAATTTTTGCAAACTTCCATCTGGCCGCTCATTTCAGTAATCAAGTCGCCATTTTTGTCCGTCATTACAATTTGAGCGCCAATACTCTCGGCAAAATCATCCTGCAGTCTTTGAACATTTTTTAAAAACCACCACGCCTCATCGGAAAGCTGTTTTTTATTAACCATGATAATTTAATAAATAAAAAGTTAATTAATAAAAATCGACCATTTTTTTATCTTGTTTAAATCTCAAACCCGTCATTTTATCTTTTTATAATAACATTCTAAAATCTTATTACAAATTTAAAAAAATATGCATCTTTATCCTTTTATAACAACCAACGGCTTAAGCCGCGCCACTTTTTTAGCAAGACCGGCCATCTCTACAATATTCACCACATCGTCCACGTCTTTATAAGCCAAGGGCGCTTCTTCTGCCAACCCCCTTAAAGAACCGGCGTTCACAATTATGCCTTTTTCTTCAAGCTGCTGTTTTAATTCCTTAGGGTTTACCTGTTTTCCGGCCTTGGTTCGCGACATTGTTCTGCCTGCGCCATGGCAAACAGAACCAAAAGACTCAACCATTGCTTTTTCCGCGCCAACCAAAATATAAGAAGAAGTGCCCATTGTTCCCGGAATTATAACCGGCTGGCCCGGGAAAGCGCGCGTGGCGCCTTTACGATGAACAATCAGCTTTTTGTTTTCATATTCCTCTATTTTAGCGATATTATGCGCCACATCATAAAGTAAAGACAGTTTTTCGTCTCCAAAAATTTTTTTCCAAACATTTCTAATATGCCAGGTGAGCATCTGCCTGTTTGCCCAGGCAAAATTAGCAGCGCCGGCCATCGCGGAAAAATAATTTTTGCCCTCTTCAGAATCAAAAGGCGCGCAGGCCAATTCCCTATCCGGCAAATTTAATTTGTGCTTTTCCAGGGCGGCTACCATTATTTTTATATAATCAGTTGCCACCTGGTGCCCCAAACCCCTGGAGCCCGTGTGAACCAAAACACCGGCCTGGTTTTGGAAAAGGCCAAACTTTTCCGCCCATTGCTTATCTAAAATTTCCTCAACCGTATCCACCTCAACGAAATGATTGCCGGCGCCAAGTGTGCCAAGCTGGTCCCGTCCTCTTTTTTTCGCGTGGTCTGACACGCAAGAAACATCAACTTCCCTCAATCTTCCGCCGGATTCAATATTTTTTAAATCCTGTTTATCAGCATAACCTTGTTCCAGCACCCATTCAGCGCCATTTTGCAAAACCTTATCCATCTCGGCTGTTCCCAGCTTAATCTTTCCTCCCTTGCCGACCCCGGAGGGAATTTCTTTAAACAAAGAGTGAGATAAATTACCACATTGACCTTTAGTTTCTTCAAAAGTTAATGTTGATTTTAAGAAACGAATACCGCAATTTATATCATAACCAATTCCACCGGGAGAAATAACGCCCTCGGGATAAGACACCGCGGCCACTCCGCCAATGGGAAAACCATAACCTTCGTGTATGTCCGGCATAGCCAAAGCGTATTTTTGAATCTCCGGCAAAACAGCCACGTTAACCAATTGTTCCAACGACC
>PEZL01000001.1 GCA_002774055.1 Candidatus Tagabacteria bacterium CG09_land_8_20_14_0_10_41_14
TCATAAAATTAAGATTTCTCAATTAAATTTTCGCTCTTTTATTTCCTTTTAATAATTTGATAATTTCGACCCGATAAATCCGAAAAGTTATCCACAGATAAAATTTAGAACTTTCGTATTTTTTTCGGTATAATACAAATATACCAAAAGTTTTACGAAACCACAAACCTGTGGATAAAACATGAACACGAATCTCACAAAAAACCAAAAAGCAATTCTAGGCTTTATAAAAACATTCCAAAAAAAGAACGGCTACTCCCCCACCCTGGAAGAAATCGGGAAAAAATTTAAACTTTCTTCTTCTGCCACTATTTACCAATATCTCGCTGCCTTGGATAAAAAAGGATACACCAAAAGAACCAAGGGTCAACCACGTTCTATTGAAATAATTAAAAAATCAAAGAAACAAAACGGCTTGGTAAAAATTCCGCTTTTGGGAACAATTGCCGCGGGCCAGCCAATAGAAGCTATAGAAATTCCAGATGAAACAATATTGGTTGCAAAAAATGAAATTGGAAATTATAAAAATTATTATGCATTGAAGGTTAAAGGAAACAGCATGATTGATGAGGGTATTTTCGATGGAGATATTGTCATAATTAGAAAATTACGCCGGGTCACTCAACGAAACTTATCTTGCTAACAAATCAAAAACAGATAATATTATAACATATGTCTATAACAGAAAATAAAGGGCAACCAACGTGGGCGGAAGCAATTGAAACGGTGATGAAATCGCACGGATATTTTGCAACTCTTAAACAGCTTCACGAGGAAGCGCCAAAACTGAAAGAACACTCTGGAAAAACGCCCAACATGACAATCAATTATGTTGTGCAGGTTGACGAGAGGTTCACTAAAATCATGCCGGGCTTATGGGCGTTGTCAGAATATTTGGATAAGTTACCCAACCATCTCAATCCAAAAATCCGCCTTGTTGGGGGGCTGTATTACGAATTTACGAAGTTACAAAGTTCAACTACGTTCAACTACCCTGACACCCGTACAAGTGTCACATAACTTGGCGATCGTCATGGTTGTGTGACAGTTGATAAAGTTGAAACCGTGATTTATTCCTCGCTCACATCCTCTGATTCATCTTCTTTAAATCTATGTAAACTCTTCAAGTCCTTGCGAAAGCCGGTGCCTGCCGGGATAAGATGCCCAATAATAACATTCTCTTTCAAGCCGCGCAAAACATCTCTCACTCCTTCGGTTGCCGCGCCTATAAGCACCCGGGCCGTATCCTGGAAAGAGGCGGCGGACAGAAAACCCGCGGCGCTAAGCGAAACCTTACTAATACCCATGGGTGTTTCTATCACGGTGGCTTCCCTGCCCCCCTTTTCTTTTACCCTTTTGTTTTCTTTCAAAAAAACGGCTCTTTCAACTATCTTGCCGCGGTTCAAATTGGTATCACCCGAATCTTTAACACGAAATCGAGAAAACATCTGACGGACAACAACTTCCAAATGCTTATTATTGATAGAAACCCCCTGATTATCGTAAACCCAGCCCACTTCGCGAATAATATAACGCTGTGCGGCTTCCTGCCCGGCGATTTTGAAAAGCGCCTTCACATCTATCGGACCGTCTGAAAGAGGCTGGCCGGCCTTAATCTCCTGACCAACTTTCACAATTACCCTTTTCCCAAAAGGAATAGGATATTCTTTTGATTTTTTATCCTTCTCTACGGTTACGGCCCTTTCCTGGTTTTGATGCACGTCTGCCGAAGTAAGTTCTTTAATCCGCAAAACTGTTCCGTCTATCTCGCTTATAACAGCCGGGTTGGCCGGAGTCCTCATCTCAAAAAGTTCATCAATTCTCGGAAGACCAAGCGTGATATCTCCCGAGTCCGCGGCCACACCGCCGGTGTGAAAAGTACGCAGCGTCAACTGTGTGCCCGGCTCACCAATGGCCTGCGCCGCCACAATACCCACAGCCTCACCTAATTTAATGAGTTCCCCCCTGCCCAAATCCTGGCCGTAACATTTTTTACAAATACCCCAGGAAGTATTACAACTCAAGGGAGACCTGACATAAACCTCCTCAACCGAAGAACCATTAATAATTCCGGCATCTTCAAAAGTCAAAAAATGACCCGCCTTCAAAGTTTTCCTGCCGACCTTCAAATTTTTGGCCAATACTCTACCCATTATATTATCAAAAAAACTTATTCCCAGTTCCGCCTCTTCCGAACGCTTAATCAAAAAGCCGTTCTTATCTTTACAATCTTCTTCGCTGATAATAACGTCCTGCGCCACATCCACCAAACGGCGGGTAAGATAACCGGCCTTGGCGGTTTTTAAAGCGGTGTCCGCCGTACCCTTTCTCGCGCCATGCGTTGAAATAAAGTATTCCAGAATGCTCAGGCCTTCTTTATACGAACTCTTGATTGGAAAATCTATAATTTTACCGGCGGGGTTCATCACCAGCCCTTTCATGCCGGCCATTTGATTAACCTGACCCCAACTAGCCCGGGCGGCCGAAGAAACCATGCTAAACACGGGCCCAAAAATATCAAGCGATTGGGGGACTTTTTCGTCTATCTTGTTTTTCGCTTCCTGCCAAATTTCTATTATTTTGTAATACCGTTCTTCTTCGCTTAAAAATCCATTGTTAAAATACTCATAAATCTCCGCCTCTTTTTTCTCGGCCTCTCTTAATATACGCCCTTTCTCGTCCGGTACACGCAAATCTTCCATGCCCCAGGAAATACCCGAACGGCTGGCGTATTCAAAACCAAAGTCTTTTATTTTATCCAAAATAGGCGGAGTGGCGTCTACCCCGTAACAACGGATCAATTGTTCCACCAAATTGGCCAATTTCTTTTTTGTAAGCTCGTCATTGATAAAAGCAAAATCATCGGGCAAAACACTATTAAACAAAAGACGGCCGACGGTGGTTTCTAAAATATCACCATTAAAAGAATTATATTTTTTGTTATTTTTTTTAATTTTTACCTTTATTAACGCTTGAAGTTCAACAATGTTAAAATCATAAGCATTAATGGCGTCATTGGGACTTGAAAAATATCTTCCTTCGCCAAAAGAACCCGGTTTAGCGCGCGTCATAAAAAAACAGCCCAAAACTATATCCTGGCTGGGATTTACCACCGGCCTGCCGGTGCGCGGAATAAGCAGGTTTTTATTTGAAGCCATGAGTTCGGCGGCCTCTTTCTGCGCTTCTTCTCCCAAGGGAATGTGAACAGCCATCTGGTCGCCGTCAAAATCTGCGTTGAAAGCGCTGCAAACAAGCGGATGCAACTGAATAGCGTTTCCGTCTATCAAAACAGGCAGAAAAGCCTGCACGCCCAAACGATGAAGGGTAGGCGCCCTATTTAACAAAACATACTTATCGGTAATAACATTTTCCAAAATTTCCCACACATCATCCGTTTTTTCATCTATAAGCCTATTTGCCCCGCGCACATTGTGGGCCAGTTCACGCTGTATAATTTTGGAAATTATAAACGGACGAAAAAGTTCCAAGGCCATAAGCTTGGGCAAACCGCACTGATGCATTTTTAATTCCGGGCCGACCACAATCACCGAACGGCCGGAATAATCCACCCGCTTTCCAAGCAAGTTCTGTCTGAATCTCCCATGCTTTCCGCGAAGCATATCGGCCAGTGAACGAAGCGGACGCTTTTGAGACTGGCTCACGGCAGCGACACCCTGTGTGCGCCTGATAGAATTATCTATCAAAGAGTCAATCGCTTCCTGCAGCATTCTTTTCTCGTTTTTAACAATTACATCCGGGGCGTTTAATTCCAAAAGTCTCTTCAAGCGATTGTTCCGATTCAAAACCCTGCGGTAAAGATCGTTGACGTCGGAAGTGGCGTGACGGCCGCCATCCAACTGCACCATCGGCCGCAGAGCAGGCGGAATAACCGGCAATACGGTTAAAAACATCCATTCAGGCCTATTTTTGGATTTAATCAGGGAGTTAACCAGAGAAATCTGCTTCAAAAGTTTCTTGCGCGCTTGCGGGTTCGCGTCTTCATATTTTTTTGTGAACTTATCCGAAAGTTTCCGTAAATCAAGCTCTTTACAAATATTAAAAAGGGCCTCGGCGCCCGAAAGGGCTTCAAAACACTCTCCATATTTTAAACTTAAATGTCTAAACTCGTGCTCATCCAAAACACGATGGGCGGTAATATCATTAACTTCCTTTTTGGCAACCCGATAGACTTCTTTTAAATCCGTTTTCTCTTTCTTTGACTCAAGTTTTCTGATTTTGGTCTTATATTCTTTTTCAAGAGCGGAGAAAATTTCGTTTTTATTATCTTCGTTAACCTTAATAATAATGTAGCCGGCAAAATAAATAACCTTCTCCAAATCCACGATGGACATATCCAAAAGCAAACCGAGCCTCGAGGGAGTGCCGCGAACAAACCAAATATGAGCCGTAGGAACGGCCAAGACAATATGACCCATTCTTTCTCTTCTCACACTGGAACGAGTTACCTCAACCCCGCATTTTTCGCAAACAAGCCCCTTATATCTTACTCTGCGATATTTGCCGCAATAACACTCATAATCTTTTTCCGGGCCGAAAATACGCTCGTCAAAAAGACCATCGCGTTCCGAGCGCTGGGTGCGGTAATTTATGGTTTCCGGCTTGGTAACTTCCCCGAAAGACCAAGACAAAATTTCTTCCGGTGATGAAAGTTTAAGCGTTATTGAATTAAAATCCATTAATTTTTGTTCATTCGCCATCTTGTTTTTCCAAAATTACGTTTAACGCCAATCCCCTTAATTCATTTACCAAAACATGAAAAGCCGCGGGTATATTCGGATACCTGAATTTTTCACCCCGCACAATCGCGTCAAAAACATTTGTACGGCCCATAACATCGTCCGATTTAATGGTGATCATTTCCTGCAGCGCGTGCGCCGCGCCATAACCCTCCAGAGCCCAGACTTCCATTTCTCCAAATCTTTGGCCGCCGCCTTGCGCCTTGCCGCCAAGCGGCTGCTGGGTAATAAGAGAATAAGGGCCGATGGAACGCATGTGCAATTTATCCTCCACCATGTGAATAAGTTTGAGCATGTAAATCTGGCCGACCGTTATTTTTTGCTGATATGGCTCACCGGTACGGCCATCATAAAGTTTTACCTTGCCGTCTTTTGGCAAACCCGCGGCAACCAACTCTCGGCTGATTTCTTCCTCGGTAACGCCCGCGAATGGCGGAGTAATGGCCTGGTACCCCAAACGCTCGGCTGCCCAGCCAAGATGCGTCTCAAGAATCTGGCCGACATTCATTCGTGAAGCAACACCCAGCGGATTTAAAATAATGTCCACCGGAGTGCCATCTTCAAGATAAGGCATATCTTCCAAAGAAAGCACTTTAGAAATAACACCTTTGTTTCCGTGCCGGCCTGCCATTTTATCCCCTACTGAAATTTTTCTGAGTTGGGCCACCTGCACCTTGATTTCTTTTATGACACCCGTTTCAAGTTTATCTCCCCTATCGCGGGAAAAAACTTTTACGCCGATAACGCGACCGCGCTTTCCATGCTCCAAACGCAAAGACGTGTCTTTTACCTCCCTCGCCTTTTCGCCGAAAATGGCGCGAAGCAATCTTTCTTCCGGCGTAAGCTCCACCTCTCCCTTGGGAGAAATTTTACCAACCAGAATATCGCCCGGCCGCACACCCGCCCCGATTCGCACCACACCTTCTTCATCTAAATCTTTCAATTTTTCTTCGCCCACATTGGGAATATCATAAGTGGTAATTTCGGGACCAAGTTTGGTATCTCGCACCTTGACCGAAAACTCTTCAATGTGAACAGACGTAAAAATATCATCCTTCACCAACCGCTCGGAAATAATAATAGCGTCTTCAAAATTGGCGCCTCCCCACGACAAAAAAGCAACCAAAATATTTTTACCCAAGGCAAGCTGGCCGTTTTCCGTAGAACTGGTATCAGCCAAAACTTGACCTTTTTTCACCTCCTGTCCCGGTTCAACCACCGGCTTCTGGTCTATTAAAGTAAAGTCGTTTGAACGCAGAAAATTTACCAGATTGTAAGTTTTGGTTTTCCGTGCCCTTTCTCCGCCTTCGGCGGAGATTATAATTTTGTCCGCGTCCACGTATTTAACAACGCCGGAATTCTTAGCAACAATTAATCTGCCGCTATCAATAGCCGCTTTTTCTTCCCACCCAGTAGCAACCAAAGGCGCCTCGGGATTAAGGCAAGGTACGGCCTGTTTCTGCATATTTGAACCCATTAAAGCCCTGTTCGCGTCATCGTGTTCAAGAAATGGTATAAGAGAAGTGGCCACGCTGAAAGCCTGCTGAAAAGAAACGTCAATAAAATCCACCTCATCGCGAGCCACAAGCCCCGGCTGAAGCTTTACCCTGGCCTCCACCTGCTCGTCTAAAAGATTTCCCTCTTTGTCATAAGCCACGCCGGCATGAGCAATGTTGTACTTGCTTTCTTGAAGAGCGTCTAAAAAAACTATTTCTTTGGTGATTCTGCCGTTTTTCACCCTGCGGTAAGGAACCTCAATAATGCCGTAATCATTAAGACGGGCGTATGTGGCCAAGTGCACCACCAAGCCGATATTCGGGCCTTCGGGCGTTTCAATGGGGCAAATACGGCCGTAGTGAGAAATATGCACATCACGCACTTCAAAACCGGCCCGTTCACGAGTAAGGCCGCCTGGTCCCATGGCCGAAAGCCGGCGTAAATGCTCTACCTCATCCAGCACATTCTTCTGACTCATAAACTGGGAGAGCTGATTGGTCATAAAGTATTCTTTCACCGCCGCGGAAAAAGGACGCGTGTTTACCAGTTGGCTGGGCGTGAGGGTTTCCGCTTCCAAAGTAGACATTCTGTCCTGAATGGCTTTTTTCATACGTGTCATGCCCACACGGATTCTTTCCTGAAGCATTTCCCCCACGGCTCTTATTCTTTTGTTTCCCAAATGGTCTATGTCGTCCGGCTGGGCCTGCGGAGTATCGTTTAAACGGATTATTTCCGTGATAGTGGCGATCAAATCTTTTTGTGTTAAAACGCGGGATTCGTTTTTAATATTGTCCAGCGGAAATCCAACCCGCTGGTTAAATTTATATCTTCCCACAACCGATAAATCATAACGGCTGGGATCAAACATGGCGTCTATCAAATCTTTCGCATTCTTGCTGGTGGCAAGTTCGCCCGGCCGGATGCGTCTAAAAAGTTCAACATAAGCCTCTTCGGATTTTTTTGATTCGTCTTTTTCCAGAGTTTCCTTTATATAATCTATATCCCGGGGTTTTATATGAGCAAAGGCTTTTTTGATATCGTCGTTTGTGGAAAGGCCGAAAACGCGCAAAAGAACGGTTGCGGCAACCTTTCTCTTTCTGTCTATGCGCGCAAAAATAGCGTTGTTGGATTCGGTTTCTATTTCCACCCAGGCGCCGCGGTTTGGAATTATTTTTGCTCCAAAAAGTTTATTGCCGCGAAAAACAGACATCGTGAAAAAGGCGCCAAAGGAGCGCGCCAGTTGAGAAACAATGACGCGCTCTACTCCATTAATGACGAAGGTGCCGTGATCTGTCATCAGGGGTAAATCACAGAGATAAAGTTCCTGCTCCTTATTTTCTTTCGTCACTTTATTTTTAAGGCGCAGACATATCTTTAACGGAGCTCCATAAGAAAGATTGTTCGCCTTGGCGTAAAATTCATCAAACTTCGGCTCATCAATGCTAAAATCCACGAATTCCATGTCAAATTCTTTTTCGGTATAATCTTTAATAGGAAAAAATTCTTTAAACGCGTCCTTAAGGCCTTCTTTCAAAAACCAATCAAAAGATTTCTTTTGGACTTCGGCCAAAAAAGGAGGTTCTGCCAAAGGTTCCCGATATTTAGAAAAATATTTTTTGGGTCTAATCGGCCTGGCGACAGACCCGGTTTCTTGTGACATGCAAAAGCAAATTTAGAATATATGTAATAATAAAAAAATAGCCCTTCCGCTACTCAAAACGGCTTATATTTAAATTTATTATTGAAATATTGGTGTAGTAAACACCTTAAATTTTATTTTACTACTTCTCCCTGCATAAAGTCAACCCATCTAGCCGTGAATAAAACACAACACACATCACGCCAGAATGTCAACCTTTTATTGGCCACTTCTTCTTTTTTAATATTCGGGCTTTAAAAATGGATTATTTGTTCTTTCCTCGCCAATAGTGGTTTCCGGGCCGTGGCCCGGGTAAATCTTGTAATCATCCGGTAGTTCCATAAGACGACGCAAGGATTTTTCCATTTGTTCTTTATCTCCGCCGGGCAAATCCGTGCGGCCGATGGAATGGCGAAATAGCGTGTCGCCGGTAAAAATAATTTTTTCCTGCTCGCAAACGATACAAAAACTATCGGATGTGTGGCCGCGAGTTTCAATTGCTTTCAACTCAATATCGCCCAGTTTTATTATTTCACCTTCTGTTAAATTCACGACATCGCAAGTCGTGAATTTTTTAATTGCCTCTAAAGCTCCGACATGGTCAGGGTGGGAATGAGTAATAATAATGGCTTCGGGTTTTAACTCATATTCTTTGATGAAATCCAAAATTTTCTCCGGCTCATCGCCGGGATCTATAATTACACAACTGTTCGAGATCGGATCTCGAACAATGTAGCAATTGGCCTTATATATGGGACCAACTACGATTTTGCGAATAGTCATGTCGTCTATGAATGTTTCTTGATTTTTCTCATTTTTCTCCTCTCTTCCTTTAATCTTCCGTATTCTTCCTTTTCTTCTCTTTCTTTTTCTTTTTTCATTTTCTTTATGAGTTCGTCCAGTTCTAGTTCCTGCAGATGTTCTTTTTTAGCGTTTTCCCAGTTTTCCATATTATTTCCTTCTTTCCTGCCAATTATACCATGTAACTAATAACGGACTTGCGAGGAAAAGAGAAGAATAAGTTCCGAAAACAATACCCATTATAAGAGTAATGGTAAAATATTTGGTGGTGACGCCTCCGAAAATTAGAAAAGAGACAAGCACAAGAATAATTGCCAGGCTTGTTTTTACAGAACGCCCGCGAACCTGTTTCAAACTCTGAACAACCGAATCCTCAAAATCATTACCAACACCTTTTTTCAAATTCTCGCGCACACGATCAAAAACTACGATAGTATCATGTATGGAAAATCCCAAAATGGTAAGAAGCGCGGTAATAAAAAGAATGTCTACTTCTACATGAAAAAAATGGCCAAGCACGGAAAACACTCCAACAGGAATGGCGACATCGTGAACCAAAGCGGCTATGGCAATTAAACCATATTTCCAAGATTGAACGGGCCGCGACACTTTTCTGAAAGCCCAGGTAATAAAAATAACTATCATTAAAATAACAAAAATAATCGCGAGCCACGCCTTGCGGGTAAGTTCCCTGCCGATAACCGGGCCGATGGAATCAAATCTTTTTTGTTCCACATCACCCAAAAGCGCGAGTAATTGTTGATGCTGAGATTCAGTAATATCTTTCATTCTTAAAATCAAACCCGCGTCACCGGTCGGCTGATAAACAACAGCGCCCAAATCCAAAGTTTCAATCACGCGTTTTATTTCATCCATTTCCGGCCGGCCATTTGTGTATTCGACCTCCAAAAACGAGCCGCCGGTAAAATCTATAGCGGGGTTTAAACCAAGCGCAATAAAGACGACAAGGCTGAAAAGAACCAATGCGCCGGAAATAATATAAAATATTTTCCTATGCTTAATCATATTCCCAATAAAATTTTTGATATCCTGCTTTCTCCTTTTAAATTACTTGCCATTAAAAACGCCCTGGTGACGGTGAAAGCCGAAAACAAACTAATCAAAACGCCGACCCCAAGCGTCAGGGCAAAACCCTTCACAACGCTGGTGCCAAACCAATAAAGGATGGCGGATGTAATCAATGTGGAAATGTTTGAATCACGAATGGATGTCCATGCGTTTCTGAATCCATCCGGAACCGCGGAAGGAAAAGTTTTTCCTCCCCTTGCCTCCTCCCGAATTCTCTCAAATATTAAAATATTGGCATCCACGGCTACGCCTATTGAAAGTATAAAACCGGCAATGCCTGCCGCGCTAAGCGTAACCGGAATAATTTTGAAAAGCATTAAAACAATAGAAGTGTAAACAGCCAAAGCTAAAATAGCAAAAAGGCCTAAGGCGCGGTAAGAAATCAAAAGAAAAAACGCAATAGCTAAAAGACCCACCAAACCGGCAAAAATGCTCTTAAAAAGAACCTCTTCTCCCAACGTGGCGCCGACTGTCTGCTGAGAAATTAATTCAATGGGAATGGGCAGAGCGCCGGAATTGAGTCGGCGCACAAGTGTTTTTGCCTCTTCGGGCGTAAACTGGCCTGTGATTTGAGCGCGGCCGCCCGTAATCGGTTCCCTCACATTAGGCACGCTAATGGGAACACCGTCTAAATATATTGCCAATGGCTTACCCACATTTTCTTCCGTAATCCGCGCAAAAAGGTCGCCGCCTTCTTTTGTAAACTCTATGGAAATCTCGGGTTCAAAAGTGATTTGATTAAAATTTAAATACGCTTTTTTTAAATAACGGCCGGTTAAATCCGTGGGAATAAAGGCTTCTTCCACGGAAGTATCAGCGGTGATTTCAATATCCTCGTTTTGAGTTCTGAATTCCAAAAACGGTGTTTCGCCAATCATTTCTATGGCTTGATGAATATTTGTGACACCCGGAAGGGACACACGCAAGCGGTTTTCACTGCCGCTTTTTTGAGTTTGCACCAACGGCTCGGTGACGCCAAAAAGATTCACCCTGCGCTCAATCACATCCCTAAGTCCGGCCATTGCTTCATCCACTTCACCTTTGTCCAAACTTGAAACATTAGCGCGGTAAACCAAATCAATTCCGCCCCGCAAGTCCAGGCCCAAACGGAAAGGAATATTGGGCAAAAAACCCTGAAGCGATTGAGGTAAAAAGGGGGCCACTGCAAAATAAGCGGCGAAAAAACCGAAAAGGAATATAAAAATAGCCAAAAAACGAGTTTTAACCATATTTATCAGTGTAAACCAAAACGCCAAAAAGTCAAAAGACCCCTACTCCACCGTGACCGATTTGGCCAAATTCCTTGGCTTGTCAGGGTCTAATCCCCTTAATACCGCCATGTAGTAAGCAAAAAGCTGAAGAGGCACAACGGCCAAAATCGGATTAAGAGCCTCCTGTGTTTTGGGAATATAGATAACGTCATCTGCCAGACGCGAAATGTTTTTGTCTCCTTTTTCGGCCACGGCGACGAGCGGCCCGCGCCTGGCTTTTATTTCTTCCAGATTAGAAATCATTTTTTCATAAACGCGGGAAGCCGGACTTCCCACAATAGCAATGGTGGGAAAATTTTCGTCTATCAAGGCGATGGGGCCATGCTTCATCTCCCCTGCTCCGTAACCCTCTGCATGGCTGTATGAGATTTCTTTAAGTTTAAGCGCGGCTTCCATTGCCGCGGGATAATTGAACTTTCTTCCGAGAAAAAGAAAATTGTTATATTTGTTGTATTTTTTAGCCAGACGTTTTATATGCTCTTCGCTTTTTAACACCTCTCTCAGTTGAGGCGGCAAAAGATAAAGAGATTTGATAATTTCACCGGCACCAGCCTTGCTTAAATTGTTTCCGCGGCCCTGCCTCGACGCTAGGCGGGCAAAAAAGAGAGCGCAAAGCGCAAGAACAGCAACCTGCGATGTAAATGCCTTGGTGGAGGCCACGCCTATTTCCGGGCCGATATGATTATAAACACCGGCGTCTGTTTCCCTGGCAATTGAGGAGCCAACAGTATTCACAATCCCCAAAGCCACGGCGCCTTTCTTTTTTGCCATTCTTAGCGCCGCCAAAGTATCGGCTGTTTCGCCGGACTGAGAAATAACCAAAACAGCGGTATTTTTATTCAAAACAGGATTTCTGTATCTAAACTCTGAAGCAAAATCCACCTCCACGGGCAGGCCGGCGTATTTTTCAAAAATATATTCTCCGATAAGGCCGGCGTAGTACGATGTGCCGCAGGACGCGATCACAAAACGCTCTATCTCTTTCAATCTATCGCCCAAAACTTCCAACCCGCCCAATTTTACTTCCGCCTCCCTCGGTATAAGTCGGCCCCTTAAAGAATCGCGTATGGCAGCGGGCTGCTCGTGAATTTCTTTTAGCATAAAATGGGGAAAGCCGGATTTCTGCGCGGTTTTTATATCCCAATCTATTAAATCCACTCTCTTGTTTTTGCGATTCTTTTTTAAATCCAGAAAACCTAAAGACTCCGGCGTGAGAACAGCGACTTCATCGTCATCCAAATAGACTACTTTCTTGGTGTGAGTCATGAGTGCCGACGCGTCCGATGCTAGAAAATAACCATCCTTGCCCAAACCAACGATAAGAGGAGATGAACGGCGGCTGGCAATGATTTTGTTCGGCTCGGTTTTTGAAATCACTGCCAGGGCAAAAGTACCCTTCACATAACAAAGAGCGTCTATCACCGCGTCTTCAAGAGTGCCGTATTTTTCTTTGGAGCGCTCTATCAAATGAGTCAGCACTTCCGTGTCCGTATCAGAAACAAACTTATGTCCCTCGCGTTGAAGCGCCTCCTTGAGATATTCGTAGTTTTCTATAATTCCGTTGTGAACCAGAAAAATCTCTTTCTTGCAGTCATAATGAGGGTGGGCGTTTTTTACCGAAGGGACGCCGTGAGTGGCCCAGCGCGTATGCGCGATGGCGCAACAGGAAGATTGCGGATTTTCTCCGATTTTTTTGACCAGATTTTCCACACGGCCTACGGTTTTATACAGCCGACAATTTTTGCTACGACTTCCGAAGCCGTGGCAAACCAGACCCGCGGAATCGTATCCGCGATATTCAAGTTGTTCCAGCCCGCGGAGCGCTATATTAACGGCGTCTCCGCTTTTACCCACATAACCGATTATTCCGCACATACTAAAAATTACAACAACTAAAACATATCAATAGTTTTATCCGCCTGTCGGGCAACCCGAGAATATTTTCTCATTCCCATAAGTATCCCCAAACCCGCAAAAACCGTGATGAGATGAGAACCGCCGTAACTCATAAACGGCATGCTCAACCCGGTAATGGGCAAAAGGCCGAGATTCATTCCCGCATGCAGGCAAAAATGCGTCATTAAAAAAATAGAAAGCCCCACTCCAAATAAACGCTCAAAATTAGTCTGCCCGAAATAAGCGTTTCTTAAAATCCGCCAGATTAAAATCGCGAAACAACAAAAAATTATAAAAACACCGGCAAATCCCCATTCTTCGGCAAAAGCGGCAAAAACAAAATCCGTTTTATATTCAGGTAAAAACTCCAGACGGCTCTGTGTGCCATAACCAAATCCCTTACCCCAAACTTGGCCGGAGCCAATGGCAACCATAGATTGCAAAGCGTTATAACCGCTGCCTTGCGGGTCAGCCAAAGGATTTAAAAAACTTGCAACGCGCGCTTTTTGATAAGGCTTTAAAACCAAAAACCAACTTACGGAAAAAAGCAAACAAAAAAGCAAAAAAACCAGAAGCAGATGCTTTTTGCTTATTCCCGAAATCATCACCATGCCAAGCCAGATAAAAACAAAAACCATTGCCGAACCGAAATCCGGCTGAAGAAAAACCAGCGCGGCGGGCAGAGCGGCGTAAATGCCGGAAATAAAAATATGTTTAATATGCGCGATTTCAATATGCCGCCGGCTGAAATATTTGGCGAGAATTAAAATAAGAAAAAGTTTAATCGGCTCAGCCGGCTCTATGGAAAAAAACGCGAAACGAAACCAACTGGCGGAACCGCGTATAATTTGGCCCAAAAAAAGAAGAAAAACCAAAGACAGTAAAGAAACAACAAAAAGGAAAAGAAGCAAACCGCTGGTTTTCAAAAACCGCCAATCAATATGAGCGAAAAGAAAAAAAATAATTAGACCGACAATGAGCCAAATTATCTGCCTGCCCAAACCCACGATGGTGAGCCCCGCGCCAAGCATCGGCAAAATAGCGACGAGTAACCACCAATCAACGACATTTTTTATGCCGGCAACCATGACCTTACTCAGTTAAATTAACACGTGTGAATATCTGACTACTCGTAGGAATTTTAGAAAAAGGCGCGGGCCAGGTAAAAGTTATGCCAGCGGTAGATTCAGCGGGAATGGAAGATAAATAAGTAGAACTCACAGCCATGGCGTTTTCATTTTCATCATAAAGAACCGCCGCAACATTTATATCCTTTAAGGCGAAAAGAGATTCATTCAAAAGAGTCGCGCCTAGAGAAGGAAAAGGAATATTTTCAAAACGCTTTGAAGAAACCACTAATGGAACTTTTTCTTTATCTATATATCTCCAATCTGAAATCAGCTCAATTTCCATGAAAGCGCGCGCGGGTATCCGTTCTCCCGTATTAATATTTGCCGTGAACAACACAAATCTTTCACGAGGATTTAAATATGTCCGCCCTTCTCTTACGGCTACCAAAATATTTTTTATGTCGTAAAGCCTAAAAGTATATTTGAACGCGGGCAAACCGTAAAAAAGATTAGGATTCTCCACCAGCGAAGCCGCTTCATACACTCCCTTTTTATCCGTCGGCAAAACCCTGGTCCATAAAGTAACAATGTCCTTCGGGTTTACAACGCAAGAAGCACAAACGCCGCCGCAATCAACGCCCTCTTCATCCTGGTTTTTGATGCCGTCAAAACAAGTCGGTTCTTCCGAACCCAAAACAATAAATAAAAAAACAATAAGCGCCAAAGCAAAAACAACACCCAAAAAGTAGGTTATTTTTTTTCTGGAACGCCAGGTTAATACAGCCATTATTTTTATTATACAAAAATAACGAGAACTTTGAAAACAATATTCTGGCGACTAGCTACTTTCCCCGAAAGAGTATCATCGCCTCAAGAGGGCTTAACTTCTGTGTTCGGAATGGGAACAGGTGTGGCCCCTCCGATGTGTCACCAGAATACTGTTTTCAAAATTTTCAATTCTCACACATAAGAGAGAGGGTAAATTAGTCTATTAGTACTCTTCGGCTGAATGCGTTACCGCACTTACACCTTGAGCCTATCAACGTGGTAATCTTCCACGGACTTTAATTCTTAATCTTGGAGTAGGCTTCCCGCTTAGATGCTTTCAGCGGTTATCCCTTCCCGACTTAGCTACCCAGCCATGCTCCTGGCGGAACAACTGGTACACCAGAGGTCAGTTCTTTCCGGTCCTCTCGTACTAGGAAAGACTCTCCTCAAGAATTTAACGCCTGCAGCGGATAGGAGGCCAACCTGTCTCACGCATATTGATCACTTATTACTAAGTGTATGGACTATATCTTCATCCGATCATTAAAAATGATTTAGGATGGCTGACGTGTAGTCTCTACGGGTAAATATTTCTGATGATATCCCATCATTATATTCTTCCCTCGGAATTGTCCTAAAAAATCAAACCAAAATTTAATAGGATTTTTCCGATATAAATCAGCTTCTTCATCCCGCATTACTACGGGAGACCGCCGTGATTATTTTTTTGCCTTTACCCTGTCATGCTCTTTTCACGCCTCCGGGTTCAGATGGTTTAAGGGTCAAGTCCTCTGCCCTGCTTCACCCCTAAACGGTCTGAACCCAGCTCGCGTGCCCTTTTAATTGGCGAACAGCCAAACCCTTGGGACCTTCTCCAGCCCCAGGATAGGACGAGCCGACATCGAGGTCGCGAACCGCACCGTCGATATGGACTCTTGGGTGCGACCACGCTGTTATCCCCGGGGTAACTTTTATCCGTTGATTGCTTGCAGTATCTAATTCCAACAAGCAGTTCACTATGCTCTGCTTTCGCATCTGGTTGACATGTCCGTCTTCCAGTTAAGCTGGCTTTTGCCATTACACTATCGGCACGATTTCCATACGCGCCTAGCCAACCTTAATAGACTCCTCCATTACTTTTTAGGAGGATTCTGCCCCAGAAAAACTGTCCGCCAGATACTGTCTCCCTCCGGTTTTGCCGAAGAGGTTAGAATTTAAATCTTGGAAGAGTGGTATTTCACTGGTGGCTCCACCTCGCCCAAAAGCAAGGCTTCAAAGCCTCCCACCTATGCTACGCATCCAAAACTTAAATCCAATATCAAGCTACAGTAAAGCTCCCGGGGTCTTTTCGTCCTGCTGCAGGTAACCGGCATCTTTACCGGCATTGTATTTTCACCGGGCTACTCCCCGAGACAGTCCCCCAGTCGTTACGCCATTCGTGCAGGTCTGAATTTACCAGACAAGGAATTTCGCTACTTTAAGACGGTTATAGTTACCGCCGACATTGACAAGGGCTTATAACGTCCAGCCGCTAGCCGCTAGAAAACTAGCCACTAGTGACCAACATCATTTAACCTTCTTGCATTGGTCAGGCGTCACCCTCTATACATCCTCTTGCGAGTTCGCAGAGAGCTGTGTTTTTGATAAACAGTCGCCAGGGGTACTTTCGCTGCGGCCCGCATTGCTGCGGGCAGACCTTATTCCAAAGTTACGGTCGCTTTTTTGCCGAGTTCCTTGGGGAGCAATCACCCGTTGGCCTTGGTCTTCTCGACCCACCCACCTGTGTTGGTTTGCGGTACGGTCTCATTATTTTTAACCCTAGAGGTTTTTCTTGGAAGCCTGCTCATCTGAATCGGGCTGTCCGTAAACAACCCTTTTCTCAATTCTTGAAGTATTGCCGCGCGGATTTGCCTACGCGGCCTTCTCAAACCAAGAACGACAATCCAATAAGTCGCTCAAATTACTAAACTTCGTCCCCCCGTCAGAAAAATAACAAGGTTACGGAATATTAACCGTATGTCCATCGGCTTCGGCTTTCGCCATCGCCTTAGGCCCGACTAACCCTTGGCTGATCAACATTGCCAAGGAAACCTTAGGTTTTTGGCCTTCTGGGATCTCACCAGAATTGTGGTTACTTGTGCCAACATTTTCTCTTCTCAACGCTCCACTCCGCCTCGCAGCGTAAGCTTCACAGCATTAAGAATGCTCTCCTACCATCGCTCGCTTCGCTCGCTATCATGATGCAAATCTACGAATGATATGCGAATGCTGCAAATATGCAAATAATTAATATTCGCAATTCGCATAATTAGCATGAAATTCGCATATTGGCATCACACTAGTGAACGAAGTGAACGATTCTCATCTTCGGTATCATACTTAGCCCCGATTATTTTCGGTGCAAAATCTCTTAACGAGTGAGCTGTTACGCACTCTTTGAAGGATGGCTGCTTCTAAGCCAACCTCCTCGCTGTCCGAGAAATTTCACCTCCTTAAGTGCACTCAGTATGAATTTAGGGACCTTAGATAGAGATCTGGGCTGTTTCCCTTTCGACCTATGGAGCTTCGCCCCCATGGTCTAACTGCCTCAAAAAAAATTTTCGGTATTCGGAGTTTGGTAGATATGACGAGATTTCTCCCTATTCACATCTTCCAGTAGCTCTACCCCCGAAAAATATTTGAAACGCTAGCCCTAAAGCTATTTCGGAGAGAACCAGCTATTACCAGGTTCGATTAGCTTTTCACTTCTTACCACAACTCATCCGATGGTCTTGCACAGCCAACCGGTTCGGGCCTTCTGACGTCTTTCGACGACATTCACCCTGGTCATGGTAAGCTCACCTGGCTTCGGGTCTTCCGCTAAAATTTTTGCCCGCCACAACTTTGCAGATGTGGACGGACTTTCGCGCTATTCACACTAGGTTTCCCTATGCCTCCCCCCGCTTAGCGGGGTTAAACGAAATTCAAGCGGAAACTCGTTGGCTCATTCTTCAATAGGCACGCCGTCACCGCGCAAAGCGCGGCTCCGACTCTTTGTAAGCATACGGTTTCAGGTACTATTTCACCGCCCTAACCGGGCTACTTTTCACCTTTCCCTCACGGTACTTGTTCACTATCGGTGTTCTGAAGTATTTAGCCTTGGGAGTTAGTCCTCCCTGCTTCCCCCGACCCATTCGTTTGTCGAGGTACTCAAGATCATCAACAAAGAAGATATTTTGTTTTCGCCTACGGGGCTATTACCCTCTTTGGCTATGCTTTCCAGCAAAATTCCGCTAACAAAATATTTTATAACTTCTTTTTCAATATTGAAAACGTCAATGTCTTACAACCTCGCCAATACTCCGTATTGGCGATTTGGGCTGTTTCCGTTTCGCTCGCCGCTACTAAGGAAATAAATGTTTTTCTCTTTTCCTCCAGGTACTGAGATGTTTCACTTCCCTGGGTACGCTACGCCGCTTCGCGGCAATCTCAAATCTTAAATCGCAAATCTAAAATCTATTCCTAATTTTTGAGATTTGATTTTTGATTTTTAAGATTGCTGCGAAACGGCGTTGATGCCGTTTTGCAGCATCAGGTTTCCCCATTCGGAGACTCTCGGATTAAAGGTTGCTAGGCACCTACCCGAGATTTATCGCAGCCAAGCCACGTCCTTCATCGCCTTCAGAACCCTAGGCATCCACCATATGCTCTTATTATTACCCTCTCACTTATAAGTGAGAATTATATAATTATTTTACTTTCAAAGAACATTCCTCATAACAAAAGCCCGTTTCGCTCAGGAAACGGGCTTTTGCGCTTATTAAAGCACGAAAAAATTACCCACTTCCTGCTGTTTTTATGTGTAATCGCAAAATTAACATAACTTTTATTATATTTCTATTATAACGGATAAATTTTGTGGGTCAAGTGGGTCAAGTATAATGCTTTAAGAAGAGATATCTCCTCTCAACTTGTCAATGGTTCTGGCCGCGGCATCTTTGCCGCCCAAACCAAAAGCCAAACCGCCCGCAATCGCCAGCATTGCCACGAAGGCCGTAAACAAAGTTTGGGCAAAAGTGCCGGCTATGCCAAGCTGATTTAACGCGGCTAAAATGGCAAAAATCCAAATGGCCCATTTCGTGATTCCGCCAAGGAAATGCGCCGACGCGATACGCGCCGCTTTTGCCGAACTAACCACTATCTTCTGCAATGCATCAGCGACAAGAGCGGCAGCAAGCAGCATCAAAGCCGCCACAATCACGTTTGGCAAATACACAAGCACAACCTCTCTCAGAAAAACATTCACCTGGGACAAGCCGAGTATATCAATGGAGGCAACCAAAAACACTATCAAGAAAAACCACTTGACCAGGCCGCCCACAAAAGCGCCTGAATTAAGTTTCAAGCCTCCTCGCGCTAAATGTTCTTCAATGCCGGTTTTTTGTAAAGCCTTGTCAATTCTAAAAAATCCGACGATTTGAGACACAACACGTCCAAGAGTAACAGCCGCAATCCAGCCGATTATAAAAACGACAACGGCTAAAATTAATCGCGGCAAGAAATCCGCCACTCCCAACCACAATGACTGAAAAGAAGAATAAAGCACATCACTCCAAGTTTGAGTTACCATAAATTAATTTTTAAACACCATCAATAAAATTCCAATATTTAAAATCGACCTTTTATAATTTTAGCATATTTTAAGAAAATATTGCCTAAAAAAATCTGTGGATAACTCTTTTTAATAAATGCGCGTGGCTGGATTCGAACCAGCGGCTCCTGCCATGTGAAGACAGTACTCTAACCACTGAGTTACACGCGCGTTACGGACATTTTACAGAATGTCCGATAAACCCATCTTATCCACGACAATCTGATGGGGATAATCTAAAATATCTCTTATGAATTTATCGTATATACCCAAACGGTAAACAAAATCTTTTTCAGCAAGAAGAGCATAGGTTAATTCTTTTCCCACCTCCGCTTCTATTTCCTTAAGCGCTCTCTCCAGCGTGTTTTTGTTTACTTTGTTTCCCACAACCAAAATGTCTATTCTGCTATTTTCACTTTGAATAAAAACACCGCCAAGAATAATCAACTTTATTCTGCCGGTTTTAGAAATTTTCCTTATCAACTCGGAACGAGAAATTGGCGCGGTATCTAAAACCAGCGCTTTTAAGGGTTGGAGTAAAGAAAATGAATTATCCACGGCCCAGCCCTGAACTCTTTTTTTGCTTTTTCTTTTTATAAGGCCGATGCCGGCCAACAAACTGAGTTCCCTTCTTAAACTAAGCGATTTAACCTTTGCCCGCGTTGAAATATCCTTCGGTGTAAAAATTTCCCGCGGATTCCAAAGAAA
>PEZL01000031.1 GCA_002774055.1 Candidatus Tagabacteria bacterium CG09_land_8_20_14_0_10_41_14
GTTTATTGAGGAGGGGCAGGATTTTAAGGTGGTTGTGGACTATGCCCATACACCGGATTCTCTTCAGAAACTTTACGATGTTTTTCAGTCTTCCCGCAGGATTTGCGTATTGGGAGCGGCCGGTGGAGGCAGGGATAGGTGGAAGCGTGAAGAACTTGGCAAAATTGCCGCTGCCAATTGCGATGATATTATTCTGACCAACGAAGATCCCTATGATGAAAACCCGAAAGAAATTATTGGGCAGATTTCTAAAGGAATCAGTTCGCCCTTTAAATACAAAATTATTTTAAACCGCAGGGAGGCCATTGCCGAGGCTTTGAGAATAGCCAAGGCCGGAGACGCGGTTTTGATAACCGGTAAGGGCACCGATCCTTATATAATGGGGCCCAAGGGAACAAAGATAAAGTGGGATGAGGGAGAAGTGGTTCGCGAGGAACTGGGAAAAATAAAAAAATATGGTTGAATTTGAAGACATAAGAAAACCGGGCAGAGATTTTGGGTTTTTGATTTTGTTCCTTATTATCATCGGAGTTCTTTGGTATGCGCAAGGCGGATCAAGTAGATTTCCCAGCAGTCCTTTTTTAGACAATAATTCTGTTATCGTTCCGAACGTGAGTAATGACGTGGATGATGACGTGGATAATGATAATGGAGGCACTGATAACGGCGCTTTAGTCCCCGCTACCTCTCCGGAGGCCGATAGGGTTTCTCTTAAAATTGGTAAGGCCAAAGAAATCGATCCGCGAAAGGAATATGTGGAGATTAAGATTGAAAGAAATAACGACAAGCCGGTGGATATTACAGGTTGGAGGTTGGAATCATCTGTTAGTCGCGCGGGTTTTGAAATACCGTATGCTGTTTTGCGGCCCGGTGATACCGCGATCGTGTCCACCGGAGAAAGCCCGATTTCCGTCAGTTTTCATGTTAATGTGTGCAGCGGCTATTTTACGCAACACAAGGAGTTTTATCCGTCTTTGTCAAAAAAATGTCTATGGCCGAAAGATGAAGAATGGCCCGCTTCTCTTTCTTTTGAGTGTTTGGATTATATAGACACTTTGCCTCGCTGTACCGCTAATATAACACACCCCTTTTCTTTGCAAGACAACGATTGCATCATGGCCATAAACAGCCGGCTTAGTTATAACGGCTGTGTAGAAGCTCACAAAAACGATGAAAATTTTTTTGAAGATGAATGGAGGATTTATTTAGGCAGAAGCAGTGAGTTGTGGCGACAGAGCCACGAAACGATTGTGTTGAAAGACCTCGACGGTAGGGTGGTTGACTCGCTTTCTTATTGAATATAAAGACAGCCCCGCTTGGGGCTGTTTTGTTAATTTTTATCTTTTTCCGTTTCTTTTTTTATTTTTGCCGGCTGGTGTTTATCCAGATTATTTTCAAATTCGTGTAAACGCATCCAGATGCTTCTTAGCTCGGTGATGGTTGTCCAGTTATTGATGAATAAGGAGAAACAAGTGCGAACTTGATCAAATGAATTCGACACTTTTTGCAAGATTCCTAATGTTATAAGGCCGCTAAAGAGTCCGTGTCCCATAATGATGTATGGAGTGAGAACCATTGTTTGGTTGAATAATCCTCGCCATACGTCAAAATATCCGTAATGCAGAAATAAGCGGTGGTAGTTGAATTTTATCCCGACAAATAATTCGGTCAATGTTTTCACGGACGCACGGGTTATTTTATCGTCTTCGCCGTAAACAAGTTCTTTCCGAAACGCCGCTTCAACTTTTTGATTGTTATATTCAAGTCCCGGCAATCTAGAACCGACATACCAAGATATGGTCATGCCGCCCAGGCTGACTATCAGCGCTATCCATACCAGAAAACCCGGGATATATGTGGCGGTTAAGGTTTCTTGAATCGCGGGAACAGCAAAAATTATCTTGCTCAACCACCACGTAGCAGGAACAATTATAATGAACGGTACAATTAATGCGGTCAATTTCGTTCTTTTTCCTAAGCTAAGAACTTTAGCGACTTTAATGAAAAAAGGAGATTTGAAAAATAAGACTATTATATTTTTAGAGTTTGCCGCCAATGGAATAAATGCAATAAATAGTACAATTTGTATCAATATAAGCGGGTTTTTCCCGATAACGGGGATTGTGGAAACATCGACCCCCTTGCTTAAATGCCATAAAATCGGGAGGAATGCTATTAATGTCATTGTGGCTTCGGCAACTTGTATTCCTAGAGATTCAATAATGCGCGCGAACCGAAACGCGTCTTCTTGGATGCGCTGGCTTGCTCCTTCGATTTCTTCTTTGACATTTCGCCATCTGGGAATGTAATTGAATGTTATTGCTTCGCGCCAGCGCAATGAGTATAAACGGGTAAAATAACTTGTGATTGTGGCCAATAAAACGTATGGTATGGCAATATACAGGAACTGTATCAGACCATCGTAAAATTTCGGTACGCCCGTCAATCCGTATTTGGACGATTCTTGCAAAAGGTCGTAGAAAATTCCATACCAAGTGTTCAGTCGTACCGACATTTGGACTTGGAAAAATAAAGATAGCAGTATGAACGCGATTCCTCCGTAAGCCCACGGCACCCATTTTTTGCTCCAAAAAAATGCTTTTATCAATTTTTATCACCACCTTTATTTACTTGGTATAACGATTTTAATCTTTTCAGGCAAATTTGTATTAAGGAAAGTATCTTTTTCCGGATTGATGTAGGTAAAATGTTTAAAAGTGGGAATTGGGCATGTTTTGTTATTTTTTTGGTTAGAAGATAAAAAGAATGTCAAAAACGAAACAATTACAATTACAATAGATACAATAGAGTGTTTTATCTCTCTTCACCTCTTTTGTTTGTCAAAGAACTTTGGATTTTCTACATCAAAGCAGGTTTTGGGTATCTTAACAATAGATATCCAAAGATATCCAATACAACGATAATTTTACGATCGTAGAGTTGTCGTTGTATTAATTCAATTCAAACAAAATAATTCCGGCTGCAACTGTTACGTTTAATGATTCTTTTTTTCCTAGCATCGGGATTTCTATGATTTGAGCGCATTTTTTAAGGATTTGTTTGGAAAGCCCGCGTACTTCGTTTCCGAATATTAGCGCCAGCGGGTATTTGGGTCTGAATTTTTTGTAATTTATCGCTTTTTTATCCTGTTCCACTCCAACTATCGAGGTCTCACCTCGATAGTTTAGTTTTTTGATTAAAGTGGTGATATTTCTATGCTTTTCCCAAGGGATAAATTTTTCCGCGCCGAGCGCGGTTTTGGCAATCTCTTTTTTGCTTTTTCCGAAAATATCAATCGGCGAAGGGGTGTAGCCGGTTAAATATATCTTCCCTGCTCCTGCCGCGTCGGCGGTTCTAAAAATAGAGCCGACATTATGAAGGCTCCTGATGTTGTGCAAAATGAGATAAATTTCTTTTTTCATTTGTCCGCCCAGTAGGAATCGAACCTACAACCTTATCCTTAAGAGGGATCTGCTCTGCCTGATTGAGCTATGGGCGGTTACGTGTGTCTGTCTGCCACTGTGCAGGCGCAGAAAGCATCGGGTTTTATTATTGCTTCAAAACCATAACCTTTTACCATTCCCACTATGCCATCAATAAATTCACGCGTGGGGCCGTTTCTGCCTATATCAATGTGCACGTTTATTTTATTGTCCCAAAAAAATTCTTCTCCCAATTTATCTTTGAGTCGGCTTTTGATTTCCTGCACGAGCGTTATGGATTGTATTGCCTCTTTGTAAATGCGTTCACGAAGAGTTGGACAGTTTATTCTTTCTGTTTTTGTCCAAAAATATCTCCCTCCGTTGCCTATTCTTAAAATAGTTACAGCGGTTACAAAAAAAGGATTGGTAATACCCGGAGAATCCGTGCCCACCGTAATTTGGTAGTAGGCTTGCTTCCTTTCCTTTATGTAAAGCATGATTTGTTCCGTCAGTTGGTCGAAAGTCAGGCGTTCTCTTATGTTTTTGTTGTGAAAAAATACGGCCATGTTTGTTTGTTTACAATATATAAATTATATTATAAAGCAATCAATGTGTTTTTTACAAGGCTTGTTTTGTTTTTCGGTTTTGTAAATATGAGGTATAATTAATAGGTATGGGTTTTTTTGTCGAAAAAAGAAATAACTTATTTTTAAGGTTTTTTCCTTTTCCTGAATATTTAAGGATGTCGGCTGTTGGTATTGATATTTCGGACAGGAGCATAAAATATACCGCTATAAAAAACATGGGCGGAGATTTAAGATTAAAAAATTACGGGTATAAATCCGTTGAGCCGGGTGTGGTGGAGAAGGGTGAAATAAAAAATAAAGTGCGTCTTGCGGAAATTTTAAAAACAGTGAAACAATCTTTGGATGATTTTTTTATCACCGTTTCGTTGCCGGAAGAAAAGGCTTTTTTGAAAGTGATTGACCTTCCTCCCGTGAAAAAAGAAAAAATAAGAGAAAGTTTGAGACTGCAGCTTGAGGAAACAGTGCCGTTTTCCCCGGAAAACATTATTTTTGATTTTGATGTTTTGGAAGAATCTTCTGACGGATGGAAAGTTGTTTTTTCTGCTTTTCCCAAAAAAATCGCGGAGGATTATGCGAAAGTTTTTGAACATGTGGGTTTTTTCCCCGTTTCTTTTGAGGTGGAGAGCCAGTCTCTTTTTAGATCTTTGGTCGACGTGGAAGAAAAAGGCGGCGTGATGATTATAGATTTCGGAAAAACTCGCACGTCTTTTGTAATCGGAGAAGATGGTTTTGTGAAATTTTCTTCCACCATAAATGTCGCGGGAGAACACTTGGATAAAATTTTATCTAAGGGTTTGAACATTGATGTTTTTGAGGCGGAAGAGATGAAGAGGAAGAACGTAAGTTTTGAGAGCGGTAAAGATAAACTTTTGACGAATATTTTACCCGTGATTTCCGTCATAAAAGATGAATCCGTGCGCATTTTAGATTATTGGCAGACGCATGGAGAAGAGCAGAGTTCTAAAAACAAAAAAATAGAAAAAATCATTCTTTGCGGCGGTGATTCAAGTATTCCCGGTCTGACTGAATATTTCAGTTATTATCTAAAGACATCTGTTGAATTGGGTAATCCGTGGGTAAACATAAATTCCTTTGAAAATTATGCGCCCGAAATGGAAAGAGCTGCCTCTTTGCGTTACGCGACTGCCCTGGGTTTGGCGATAAGGTCTTTTGACCGGGATTCTTTTTATGATTAATTTGCTTCCCGAAAAAAATAAAAAACGGGTGAGGAATGAAATTCTAAGACGATTGTTGGTTGTATTGGGATTTGGCGTTTCGATTATTTTAATTGTCCAAATAGTGTTTTTTCTTGTTGTGTATTTTTTGCTGGATTCGTACCTTGGTGATTATGCTGAACAAATTGCCGCTAGCGAAGATTCGGCGCGGGAAGAAAACTTGCATGATATGGAGTCTGAAATAACGCGTTTAAACGAAATGGTGCTTTCTTTCAAAGACAATCAAGATATCGTAAGGCCTTTTTCTGTGTACCTTTCGGCCTTGTTTGAGAGTGTTGGTGAAGGGATCGCGGTTGATGGTTTGATTTTTGAAACTACGCAGTTCGGTCAAGACCGGGGCCGTTTGAAATTGTTTTTGAGCGGTCATGCCGGCACAAGGGGAAAATTAATTTCTTTTGTTGAGCAATTGGAATCAAATGAGGAATTTGTATCGGTGGATTTACCGGTTTCCAATTTGTTGGCCGAAAAGGATATTAATTTTTCTTTAACCGTAAACATAAGGAATAATTAGAATGTTTCTGTCTAGTAAAAAATTGTTAATTACGGCGGGGGTGGTGTTTTTCGTTATCTTATTTTTGGTTTTCTTTCTGGTGTTTTTGGATTTTCGCATTGCCGTCCAAAAAAAAATGGTCGTTGAAAGCAAAAAAGAGATGGCTCTTTACGATAAGCGGATAAATAACCTGAAGGAAATTAAAAAATCTCTGGCGAGAAATCAGGAGAATTATAGCAAGATGGAGAGTGTTTTTTTGGAAGAGGACTCCTTGGTTGTTTTTATACAGGAAATGGAATCTCTGGCCCGGCATTGCGGAGCGGCGCTTGATATAAAGGGTGTGGTTTTTAATTCTCAGAACAATAAGTATCCTTCTTTTACAATTTTTTTGAAGGGTTCTTTTTCTTCCATTTATAATTATTTGTATTTGTTGGAGAACAGCAAATATCAGGTGGCTTTCGGGCGTTTAAATTTGCAAGAAGAGGGAGATGGGTCCTGGGGCGCGAGTTTAGTTCTTAATTTTTTGAGTTTCTCCCCCTAAAAAATAATACCAACAATGCGAACATATACGAATACTACGAATAAAATGCCCACACAAATAATAGAAAAAATTAAAAACATAAAAATCAACCGACTTTTATTGTGGCAATGGGGGGTTGTTGTTTTTTTGCTTTTAGTCGTTATAATATTGACGATAAACATCCATTTGCTTATCCGCCTTGAAAGCGAAATAACGGAAGATGATGTCGGAATTGTTTTTGTTCCTGAACAGATTGAAGAAAAGTTGTTGCGTGATGCGATTTTGAGGATTGCGGAAAAAGAGAAAAACTTTGAAGACGCGCTTTCAGTGTCCCCATAGCTCAATGGATAGAGTAGCGGCCTTCTAAGCCGTTGATCCAGGTTCGAATCCTGGTGGGGACGTAAGGGGTGCATGGAAAGGGGCGCGTAGCTCAATCGGCAGAGCGTCGCGTTTACACCGCGAAGGTACCGGGTTCGAAACCTGGCGCGCCCATGTTATAATGGTTTTATGGAAGAGGAAATAAAAAAAATATTGAATAAAAATCTTGCGGTTTCCGAAGAAACGCTTAAGATTATAAAAAAGATTCACAGAGTCCAGAGCGTCGGCCGATTTTTGAAAGTTTTTAAATGGTTAATGATAGCCGCTTTGTCTTTTGGTTTTTATTATTATGTTCAGCCTTATTTTGAAACACTTTGGGGGACATTGAGGGATATACCATTTCCGCCGCGGTAGCTCAGTGGTAGAGCACTTCTCTGAAAAAGAAGGGGTCGTGAGTTCGATTCTCA
>PEZL01000035.1:0-769 GCA_002774055.1 Candidatus Tagabacteria bacterium CG09_land_8_20_14_0_10_41_14
ACGTTTCAAGTTTCAAGTTTCAAGTTTCAAGTTTCGGGAACAAATTATGAATAAAGCTTCTATTGTTGAAGATTTGGCCGGCAAGACCGGTATCAGCAAGGCTGAGGCCGAGCGTATTGTTGAGGGAATTTTCAGCGGAATTATTGATGAAGTAAAGGCCGGCCGCGAAGTTTCCGTTGCAGGATTCGGGATTTTTCAGCCGAAAGACAGAGCCGCCCGCGAAGCCAGAAATCCGCGAACCGGAGAAACGGTTCAGGTGCCTGCCATGCGCGTGCCGAAGTTTAAACCGGCCAAAGCGTTTAAGGACGCGGTGAAAGGATAGCAGTTGCCACTTTCATCTTTCCGGAAAGATGAATCCCGCACCATATGGTGCGGGATTTGTTTGTCGCATTTTTCAGCGGCACACTTACTCTTTTTCCGAGATGTCATCGAAGAGGATAGGTATCAGTCGCTGAAATTCGCGAAGAAGTGGAAGGGTGATTTCCCGCATTTGGGGATGAGCTCGCTTCGAACAACGAAGTTTAAAGAAATGCCTCCACTCCCGTAGATTGTAAGTGATGATGATTTCGGTTTTAAGAGAATTTGGTAAAACACTCCTTGCTTCTTGTGGTGTGGCTCCTGCTTCGATTAAGGCATTATACGCCTCTTCGCAAGCACGCATTGCGTTTAGCCAAATCTGATACTTTTTGTCATCACCGACAAAAAAGAATGGTTTGATGACCTGAACGCCACGCGATCTGTAATTGCAGTAACGAGTTGATTCCTGCGA
>PEZL01000035.1:829-7038 GCA_002774055.1 Candidatus Tagabacteria bacterium CG09_land_8_20_14_0_10_41_14
AACCGTTACCTTCTCGTGCTCAATCACGGATTCGTGACCACTCTTGAGAATTGTTGCCACGAATTTCCGCGCAGAATCTGGGGTAATTTTGTCCTCGGACTTGTAGCATGTCCGGCCATACCGTTCCAGATTTTTTAGAATCTGTTCACCGTCAACCTCATCTTCAATGACAAAATGCGGCTTTAGTATTTCCATTTTCTTACCTCCTTTTCAGTTATTTAGGTACAAATTAAGCCAAGCATCATCTTGACCCTCCTTTTAAGGAGATTACAATAAATCAATTAAAAAAGAATTGTATTCAATTAGCCATTCAGTCAGTCTTTTGTTAAATATATCACAATCGTAGGTAAGATTGCCAAGCTGAATAAACTCTTCTTTTAGTGTTCGGTTAAATCTCTCGTCCACCGAATTATCCTGTGGCATTCTGGGTCTGGAATGATAATGAACAAGATTTAGCTTTTTCACGGCATCCCTAAAGTATTTGGCGAACTCCGAACCGTTATCAGTCTGGATATTCTCAATCTTACCCTCCAACAGATAGTGCATCCTTTGAAGAAAATCGGCAGCATTAGAAGAAGCTTTGGTCTTGTACATTCTGGCAAAAGCAATTTTAGAATAAACATCAATGCCGGTCAGAATATACCTTTTGCAGCCGTTCCAGTAAACCGTTAATCCATCAAAAGCCACAAGAAATCCTTGTCTTTTCTCTTTTTTTAGCTCGGTAATACGTTTCTTAGACTGATTTCTCCTTCGTTTTTTCTTTAGTTTCTCGGTTTTTGCGGGATTGTAATATAGGCTGTGTTTTTCGATGACTCGCTGGATTTTCCAAGAAGAGATTGCTTCTTGATACATCCCAGTTTCTGGTATTTTTGGGTCTCCGGCTTTTTTCTTCCAAAGATTTCAATCTGCGCGGATTGTACCTCTTTTGCCAATAATAGAAGGTTTTTCTTGAAATGCCGAAATATCTGCAAGTTAAACTGACATTCCGGCATCGGTGATAATAATCAAACCATTTTAGTCTTTTTTTGGCTTCCGGGCTTAATTGGGGCAAATACGCCAGCTTGCCGGCGCCCGGCATTGTAAATGAAATATTCATAGTAACACCATTATATCGTCCATTCATAAGATACTTTAGGGGTGTTACCTATGTATCTCATCTTTTGCAGATAAAAAAACAAAAAATCGTTGACTTTTTCTCGGTGGTGCGGGATAGGAGAATCGAACTCCTAACCTCAGTTTGGAAAACTGATATTATACCATTTAACTAATCCCGCGTTTGTTTCATGTGAAACGTGTTTTGGGTGTGAATAATATGTGGATAATTTTTCTGTTTTTCTAAACGTTTTTTTAAAGACGTTATTTTTCAAAGATGTCCGATATGATTGTCCGATATAAATTTATCCACTTTTGGTTTCGGAGTGCCGGGATTTGAACCCGGGATCTCCTGCTCCCAAAGCAGGCGCCCTAAGCCACTAGGCCACACTCCGTAATAAATGTTTCATATGAAACATTTTAAATTTTGAATTGTTATTTTGCATTTTTCGTTTTGCCTTTTGAATTTACAATATCACGTCTTCCAATATCCTGATTTTACTCTTCCCTGTTTGATTGTTCAAATACACGGCTGCAACATCTATTTGAAAATCTGTTTCACATGAAACTTTTTTCTCAATCAGATAAGTGTTTATTGTTCGTTTTAATCTTTCTTTTTTGAACTGCCGAACATTTTCTTCCGGTAGAAAGTTATCGAAATCTGTTTCATGTGAAACAGATTTGACTTCTATAAAGTATAAAATGTTATTTTTTTTGGCTATTATGTCAATTTCTCCCCACTTTTTTTGGTAGTTTCTTTTAAGAATTTTAAAACCGCGTTTCACGTAATGTTTCACGGCAAAATCTTCGCCTTGCTCTCCAATTTTTAAGTGCAGGGGTTTCATATGAAACTTTATTCTTTTGGCTCTACTCCTTTTCCAGATACTTTTCCTTCTTCAGTGGCATGAGCAATTGATTCACCGGCCCGTGAACGAATGTCTATTTTCCAGCCGGTTAGTTTCGCTGCCAACCGGACGTTTTGTCCTCTTTTTCCAATAGCCAAAGAAACCTGGTCTTCGTCAACTGTTACAACGGCTTCTTTTCCCCTTGGCTTTAATTCTACCTCTACGATTTTAGCTGGGGAGAGGGCTTGCGCTATAAAAGTTTCAGTATTTTCCGACCATTCTATTATGTCAATTTTTTCACCTCCCAATTCGGAAATAACTGTGCTTACTCTTACTCCTTTTTGGCCCACACAAGAACCAACCGGGTCTATTTCTTCTTTGTTGGAAGAAACGGCGATTTTGGAACGTGAACCGGCTTCTCGCGCCACGCTTTTTATTTCCACAACTCCGGCGCCTATTTCCGGCACTTCCATTTCAAAAAGTTTACTTAAGAATCTGGGATGAGAACGTGAAAGGTAAATATTTATGCCTTTGGCAGTTTGTTCAATAAGGAAAATAAGGGCTTTTATTCGTTCGCCGATCCTATATCTTTCTCCCCAAACCTGCTCATCTTTCGGCAAAACCGCTGTGGCGCGGCCCAAATCAAGGAAAATGTTGCCTCTTTCGGCTCTTTGGATGATACCACTCACCACTTCCCCCTCTTTTCCTTTGAATTCTCCGTAAATGGATTCCCTTTCCGCTTCCCTTATTCGTTGTATAATGACCTGTTTTCCTGTTTGGGCGGCAATCCTGCCGTAATCTTTCTTGTTTTCAAGCGGAAAGACCAACTCTTCTCCGGGTTTTACGTCCTTTTTTATCTTTTTTGCCTCTTCTATCATAATATGCCGTTCGGGATTAAATCTGACTTTTGTTTCTTCGCTGGACTCTTCGCTTTCCTGTTTTTCCTGCGATTCGTTTTCTTCCGGTTCTTCTTTGAGCATTGATTCGGCTACCACCACTTTTATTTGGTTAAATTCGGTATTTCCGGAAGCTAAATCGAATTTTGCCTTTATTATTTGGCCTCTTTTGCCGTATTCCTTTTTGTACGCGGCCGCCAGGGCGTCTTCCAGTGTGGCGATTATTTGTTCTTTGGAAACGCCTCTTTCCGCTTCTAATTGTTCTAGCGTTGATTTAAGTATTTTTAAATCCATGACAAAAATTGATGAATGATAATTTATTTAAAAAGTCCGTTGCGCAATGCCGAACGGACTCTATTTTAAGTATATATTATCTTTTTTTCTTGTCAAATTATATAAAACTATTGAAGTTGAACTTCAATAGTTTTATAATTTCGTTAATGTATGTAAAACCACAATTTACAGAAGATAAGGTGTATCATATATATAACCGCGGCGTCGAAAAGAGACAAATTTTTATGGAAGATAAGGATTATTTTCGTTTTATTCATGATTTGTTTGAATTTAATGACGAGAGAGCTGTTTTGAATACGAATTATTATTTCAATCCGCAAACTATGGAAGTTGAACTCCGATATTTTAAAAAAGAAGTCGAGCCGAGAAAATTATTGGTGGAGATACTTGTTTTTGTGTTGATGCAGAATCATTTTCATTTGCTCGTTAAACAGAGAATTGATAATGGGGTTGTAAAATTTATGCAGAAAATGGGAACTGGTTACACAAATTATTTTAATAAAAAATATGAACGAGTGGGATCTTTATTCCAGGGAAGGTTTAAGGCTGTAATGATTGATGAGGACGCACATTTTCTTCATATTCCTCATTATCTTCATTCAAATCCTCTTAACTATGGAAGTTCAACTTCCATAGTTGGGCAGATTGAATTTTTGGAAAATTATAGATGGAGTAGCTTCCCGGATTACGTTGGCAAGAAAAATTTTCCTTCGTTGACCCAACGAAAATTTTTGTTAGATTTTTTTGGCGGCGAGGAACAATATAAAAGAAAGACAATTGAATGGTTGAAAGAAAGACAGCAAAATTCAGAAAAAATTAAGGATTTTGTTCTTGAATAAAAATTATGGAAGTTCAACTTCAATAATTTCAATATTGGTTGGTAAGGAATTTTATTCTTTTTGGCGGTCGCGACAAGCGCTTCGTGAATTGATGGGGTGATATTTGGGCCAATGGCAATCACGGGTCCTTCTCCCAGTCTTATGTCGCCGTTTTTTTTATTCGCGCCCGGATAATCGGACGCAAACGTGACATCTACGGCCAGACCGATTGAGGGATTGATGCTGTATGCGCTGGTGATGGCGCCTCGTAAACCGATTTCTTCCTGAACAGTGGCAACGGCATAAACGGCTTTTTCTAATTTGTCTTTTTTCATTTTCAGCAAGGCCTCCAAAATTATGAAAGTGTCGACGCGGTCGTCGATGCCGCGGGCCACCAAAATGTTGTTCCAGAATTCCGCTCCGTAATCAATGACAGCGTAGTCGCCCACCGAGACTTTTTTGGCTCTTTCTTTGTTACCGACATCAATCCAAAGATCCTCTTTTTTGACAGCTTGTGTTTTCTCCTTTTCACTTAAAGAATGGATCGGTTTTCGGCCAATGCATCCTTTGATTGTTTCGTTGGTTTTTGTGTGGATTCTCACGCGTTGGCCGGGAAAGATTTGAGGGTCCCATCCGCCGATGGTTTGGAAATAAATGATTTCTTTGTCAATGTGGGAAATAATGAGTCCTATTTCGTCAATATGTCCTGCCAGCATGATTGAAGAAGGGCGTTCGTTGAGCACATTGGTGATTCCTGCAATGCCATTTCCGTGAATATCTATTTTTGTCATGTCGCAAAATTTTTTCGCTCTCCCTACCCATAATTCGGCTGCCTTTTTTTCGTAGCCGGAAGGGCTGCCGATTTCAAGTAGTTCTTTCAAGAAATTTTTGTCCATTTGAAGTTTCCTTTCATTTTTTAAAGTTCGTTGATTGCTGATGGTAATGATATCTTCGTCTATTGTTTTGTCAAGTTCCGAAATTTGTTATAATTACTAGTGAGGGAGAAATGAGAATAAAATTATCATTTTGACCGAACGATGTAATTATATCAAGCAAAGCGAAGATATAATGTTATAATAATATTATGATGAACGATTTTTTAAAAAAGATTATTGACATTTTTAATTTCAAAAAATACTGCCGCGAGTATAAGGTGGGGCTGTGGGAATGTCCGCCGTTTATTTTTATCTTGATGGGCGTAATTATCATCGCGACTATTTTCGCGACTTATTTTGTCGGGCGTATTTATGCCAATCCGGAAATTCTGGCCTTGATTGTTTGCATTGTCGCCGGCGTACTTTTTGTTTTGAGTTATTTTATCATGAACTCTTTTGAGAGAGTGGCGGCCGCTTCACGGGAAAAGTCCGAGTTCATCGCTATCATGTCTCATCAAATGAGAACGCCTTTGTCTTCCATAAAGTGGAATCTTGATTTGCTTTTGCAAAAAAACATTGGTTTTGGCGGCGATGCTAAGGGAAGGGAGGCGCTTTTGGCCATTGAGGAGCAAAATGAAAAAACGATTACCTTGGTTAATGATCTTCTGGAAATTAGCCGGCTTGAAAGCGGGGACTTGGTTGCGAATATTTCTATTTTTTCGCTCGTGTCTTTGTTGAAAGAAGTCATGACCAAACAGAGCAACCGTGCCAATTTTGGGGGGATTGATATCGTTTTTTCTCCAAAAGACGAGGCGATTGAAATCAAAGCGGACCGAGAGAAAATAGGGAATGTTTTTTTCCGGTTTTTGGATAACGCCATCCGCTATAGCCATGAGGCTGGAAAAATTATTGTTGATGTTGAAAAAAGAGACAATGTGGCGCGCGTTTCCGTTACAGACGAGGGTATTGGTATAGAGGAAGAGAATAGGGATAAGCTCTTCGGGAAGTTTTACAGGGGAAGCGCTTCTCGCAAATTCAAAACTGACGGATTGGGTGTGGGTCTTTTCATTGTTAAAAGGATTGTGGAATTTTTTAGGGGGCGTGTGGGGTTTACGAGCATAGAGGGAAAGGGTTCGACCTTCTGGTTTGAATTACCAATTAATTCTTAAAAAATATGGCAGAAGCAAAAAGAAAAATACTTTTTGTGGAGGATGAAGAACGGCTCCGTAATTTGATGGAGGAACACTTAAAAGAGGCGGGATATGAGGTTTTTACCGCGGCCGACGGTGAGATCGGCTTGAAGATTTTGGATGAAAAAAAACCGGATTTGGTCATTTTAGATTTGATTTTACCCAAAAAAGACGGTTTTGAGTTTTTGGAAGAAATGAA
>PEZL01000003.1 GCA_002774055.1 Candidatus Tagabacteria bacterium CG09_land_8_20_14_0_10_41_14
AACTGTCCCGCTGTAAGCGGGACAGTTTTTAGCTTGTCCTGAAAACATTGAAGGATTAGAATAAAGTCATGCGTACAGGAATTGCCACAGTTCCTCTTGATTACGGCCGTTGCCCCCGCTGGCTTTTTGAAAGGATGAAACAACTGGGGCGGGGGATTGCCACGGCTATCGTGGAGGAATTCGGCCCGGAAGAATTTATAAGAAGATTATCCGACCCGGTTTGGTTTCAATCTTTGGGCTGCGTTATGGGATTTGATTGGAACTCTTCCGGATTAACCGTTACCACCTTGGGCGCTTTGAAGGCCGGTCTTTTTGAAATACAGGACAGGCTGGGTATTTATGTTTGCGGCGGAAAAAGAGAATCAAGAAAAACGCCGGAAGAAATTACCGCCTACGGTATTTCCCGGCAGTTTTCTTTCTCTTCTGAATTAATTTACGCCTCGAAAATGGCGGCAAAAGTTGATTCCTCTTTGATCCAGGCCGGCTATCAGATTTATCAGCATAATTTTCTCTTCAGCAAATCCGGGAATTGGGTGGTAGTTCAGCAGGGGATGAATACCGAGAACCAAACAGCCAGGCGTTATCACTGGCTTTCTTCAGGCCTGAAACAGATTGAAGATAAAAAAGACTTTATTGAAGAACCGCATTCAGGAATCGCCTCGGAATTAAGGGTAAGACCTTTGAACCTGACGGCTAAAAAGAGCAAAGACAACAGAGTTGTCTCTCTGGGGTTGGTCAGAGAAACGCCAAAGACTTTTTTAAAAGATCTGGATTTGATACAGACAAAGAGGGCGAAAAATTTAACCGAGATGTCGCTTCGTAATAAGGAATTTTACTGGCATCCGGTGGTTGAAGAAAAATTTGATTTGAAGAGATTGGAAAAAACAATTTTAGGCGCCAAAGAGAAAAGCCCTAAAGATTTTGAGGGTTTCCTTTCTTTAAAAGGAATAGGTCCTAAAACCATCAGGGCGCTTTCTTTGGTTTCGGAGATAATTTACGGAGCCCGACCCTCGTATGAAGACCCGGCCAGATACACTTTCTCAGTCGGCGGCAAGGACGGCACCCCCTATCCGGTTGACAGAGCTACTTACGATAAAACCTTGGCGATAATGGAAAAAGGGATAAAAAACAGCCTCATTTCTTTAAGGGAAAAAAACGAGGCACAGCAGCGGCTCGTCAGACATTTTTAACCATGTAGGTATTTTCCAGTCTATATCCTAATTTCCGAAAATAATCTCTGGCGCCTACGCCGGCAATTACGCTGATCCGCCGGCTGGCGGATTCTCTTTTTACAATCTCTTCCGCTTTTTTTATTAATTTTTTACCAAGCCCTTTATGCTGCGGCGAATTAGCGGAGAACTGTTCTCCACTAATGGGAATCTGCTGGCCATAGGTATGAATTTCACGGATAATCATTTTGTTATCGGAAGTTATACGGAGGCGCAACAAACTATAAAGTTTATCCCTTCTTTTGTTCTCAAAACTCAAAAATATTTCTTTCCCTCCAGATGCTTTGTAATCTTGACGGAATAAATACAATTTTTCTCTTGGGTTATATTTTTCTCTTACTTCCCTGCATCTTATACAATTACACTGCCAACCTTCTTTTTTCATTTTTTCTGATATAACCTGGCGGAGATTAGAAATTTTAGCGGGACCGGCAATAACCAGCTGGGACGGAATATCTCTGCTTATTCTCTGGATTCTGACATAATAAGGAATATTTTTTTTGATTTTTTTAATAAGACCGATCAGTTGAATTTTCGTATAGGGTTTGTATTTTTTCTTTTTCCACCATTTATAAAGAGGCGCCTCCCGCAATAGCGCACAGGGGTAAATTTTTAAGAGGTCGGGCTGAAAATCGGGACTTTCGAAAAGTTCTTCAAACATCTTTTCATCTTTTTTCAAGCTGGAACCAAATAAATTGGGCATCATCTGATATAAAACCTTAAACCCTGCATCTTTTAAAAGTTTTGTGGCTGAAATCGTTTCTTTCACTCCGTGTCCCCGCAGATTTTTCTTTAAAACATCATCATATATACTTTGGACTCCCAATTCAACCATTGTTACCCCAAAATTCCTCAATTTTCTGATTTCATTAATAAGGACCTTGCCTTTGGCAAGAGCCTTGTTACTCGCTCCGCTCGTAATGAAATCGGGCCTGGTTTCAATGGAAAGTCCGACGATTCTCCGCTTTGCTTTCTCGTTTAATTTCTGGGCCTTATTTAAATTTTTACTTTCTTTTTCATTGCATGCCTCAAAACATCTTTTGACAAACCAATCCTGATAAGTTTTCGGATAATAACTCCAGGTACCGCCAACAATTCTCAACTCTATTTTGTCTGTTGGGTGGCCCTCCACTTCCAACATTTCAATTCTTTTTTGAGTCTGCAAATAGGGGTCGAATCCCAAGCTTTTAGCTCTTTCTACCGCCGGCTCTCCGGAAACATAACTTTTAGGTATCCCGCTTTCAGCAGGGCAATAAAGGCATCTTCCCGGGCAGGGATAGCTTTTTGTCAAAACCGAAATATTCACAATTCCCGATAAGGAACGAATCGGTCTCGTCTGAAGCAATGATTCTAAAAGGGCGGATTTCTTCAACCCTTTCTTTTTCAGCAATTCATGATAAGTTTTTAGTAGAGCGATATTGGTCGGGCAGGGTATTTTATAATCCTTCGCCATTCTTCTTTTTGCCACCGCTAGAGCCTCGGGAGTTTTGATTTTCTTCCGAATTAAATTTTTGATTAAATTTTTTATTGCCTGCCCCGTAGGGTCGCGAAGCGACTCCTTCGGGGTATTTTCTAACTTATTCATGGATAAAGATTACGCAAAATATTTAACAGACAAAACGAGAGAAAATTATAATTTGACCGCCGAAGCTTATACGAGAACGAGATCTTTTATTCCGGAAGACATTAAACTTTTAGCCGAATATGCAAAAGAAGGAGACAAGGTTCTGGATTCGGGTTGCGCCAGCGGCAGGTTGTACGGTATTTTAAGGGGCAGAAAAGCAGATTATTTTGGGATAGACATTTCTGAAAGGTTAATTGAAATCGCCCAAAAAAGTTACCCGGAAGGGAAATTTCAAACCGCCGACGCTTTTAATTTACCATTTCCAGACAATTTTTTCGATAAGGTTTTTAGCGTTTCGGTTCTGCATAATATCCCTTCGGAAGATTTCCGATTTCGATATCTGAAAGAAACAAAAAGGGTTTTGAAGCCGGGAGGTCTTTTAATTTTGAGAGTTTGGGACTTTTGGCGGAGAAAAGCCTTTTTTAAGTCGCTCTTCAAATTTACTTTTTTAAAATTAATTGGTAAATCTAAATTAGATTATAAAGATGTTTTTGTGCCCTGGAAAAATTCAGTCGGAGAAGTATTCCTGCAGCGTTATTTCCACTGTTTTACTAAAAAAGAACTTGAAAAATTAACGGGGAAAACAGGTTTTATAATAAAAAAAAGTTGGCGGGCAGGAACGGACCCGAGAACCAACATCTATTTAATTGCGGAAAAACGGCCAGTCCCCATAGCTTAACGGACCCTGTACTAAAATTTGTCCCCGTAGTTCAATTGGACAGAACATCTCCCTCCGGAGGAGAAGATTGACTGTTCGAATCAGTCCGGGGACACAGCCAAATTTAATACAGGGCAGGCGCCGCGCGAACCCTCCCTGCCCCGTTATCGCCGAAGGCGATTTACGGGGCGGAGGTTGAGATTCAAGTTCGATTCTTGGTGGGGACACAAAATTGACAAAATTTTTTAATACCATTAAACTTTCTATTAAGGGGGTGCGAGCTTTATGCTCAATGGACAGATAGTTTTTGATGGAGGAGACAAAAGCAGCTGCCCAGTGAATTGTCCATCTGGACTAAGTAATCGTCGAGTTCGTCAAGAACTATTTCCCCCTTAAAAATATGTGGGCAAGAGATTGCCCATATATTTTTTCCCTTGAATTTGTTAAAATTAAACTACCATGGACAATCATTTTAAAATAGCAGTTTCGGGCGCCGCCCAATTGGAAGTTTGCAGCAAAAATGCGACAAAACTGGCCCGGGAAGTGGGGAAAGAGATTGTTCGTCAGAACTGTATTTTAGTTACCGGAGCTACGACCGGTATTCCTTATTACGCCGCCAAGGGCGCTCAGGAAGCGGGAGGAGTTTCTATTGGTTTTTCACCCGCCGTTTCCAAATCAGCTCACGTTAAAACTTACAAACTTCCGATAGATGCTTTCGACGTAATGGTCTATACGGGTTTTGATTATGCCGGCAGGAATCTTTTAATGACGAGAGCCGCTGACGGCGTGATTGTCATTTGCGGCAGAATGGGCACTTTAAATGAATTTACCATTGCTTTTGAAGACCAAAAACCAATCGGCGTTCTGGAGGGTTCCGGCGGTACGGCCGACAGGATTCGGGAACTGACAAAGGGGCCATTCCGCGGAGAAATGAAAATTGTTTATGAAAAAGACCCTAAAAAATTAGTGGGAAAATTAATCAAATTAATTAAAAAAGGTCGCGTTTAAATAAATTAAAAATTTTTAAAATATGCCCGAAGAAAAAAAAGCCACAGAGGGAAAATTGATAGGAAAAGTTACCCATTATTTTGGGAACATAAACGTGGCGGTGATAAAACTCACCGATAAACTGAAAGAAGGCGACACCATCAGGATTGTCGGCGGAGAAACTGATTTTAATCAGGCCGTCGATTCTATGGAAGTGGAACACCAAAAAATAAAAGAAGCGAAAAAGGGTGACTCCATCGGTCTGAAAGTTGCGCAAAAAGTCAGAGAGGATTACAAAGTTTTCAAAGTTTAAAAATTATTTTTTATGGATTCACAAATCATTTTCCAGCTATTTTTAGCTGCTATTTTAGGCAGTTTAATCGGTTTGGAAAGGGAAATAAAAAGAAAGGGAGCTGGTCTCCAAACTTACAGTTTGGTGGCTTTGGGGGCCTGTTTTTTTACCGTGGTGGCATTGTCTTTTGCTGAACTTAAAATAATTAGTGATCCCGCCCCGATAATTTTAGCAATAGCTTTAGGGACGGGGTTTCTGGGCGCGGGCGCCATCTCGCACGGAGACAGAAAAACTGAAGGGCTGACAACCGCTGCCGGAGTTTGGCTGACAGCCGCTATAGGCCTGGCCGTGGGAGCTAATTTTCTGTCGCTGGCGCTTTTGGGAACTTTTTTGGCCCTTTTGATTTTAGCGGGATTGGGCTTGATTGAAGAAAAAGTATTTAAAGAAAAAGAACAGTAGGATTTTCAGTATGAAGTTTTTCGCTGATTTTCATCTGCATTCGAAATACTCCCGAGCCACTTCCCGGAACATGGATTTGGAGAACCTGGATAAATGGGCGAAGATTAAAGGAATTAAAGTTTTAGGCACGGGCGACTTCACTCATCCCGAATGGTTTAATAATTTAAGAGAAAAACTCGAGCCGGCAGAAACCGGCCTTTTTAAATTAAAGAAGACGGAGGACCAAACCCGTTTTCTTTTGACAAGCGAAATTAGCTGTATTTATTCGAAAAAAAACAGGGTCAGAAAGATTCATATTATAATCTTTGCTCCTTCCTTCGAAACAGCGGAGAAAATCAACGCTCAGCTCGGCTGGGTAGGTAATTTGAAATCTGACGGCAGACCCATTTTGGGGCTAGATGCAAAGGAGTTGGCGAAAATCGCCTTAAGCGCTTCGCCTGATTGTTTAGTTGTGCCGGCTCATATCTGGACTCCCTGGTTTTCCATTTTCGGTTCCAAATCGGGCTTCGATTCAATCGAAGAATGTTTTGAAGAATATTCCAAATACATTTTTGCCGGAGAAACCGGCCTTTCTTGTTATGACACCAAAACTGAAGTACTTACTGAAAATGGATGGAGAAAGTTTTCCCAAGTCACCCAAAAAGATAAAATTTGCACTCTTAATTCCGGTACCGAAGAAATTGAATATCAAAATTCACAAAAAATCTATCGATCAAAATACCAAGGGAAGATGTATCAATTAAAAACAAAAAGGGCCGATTTACTTGTTACTCCAAACCATAATCTATTATATGCTCCAGCTGATTTTCATACGCGGAGACCTTATAAATTGAAAGAGGCCCACGACTTATTCGGAAAATCAAAGATATTACGAAAAGATGGTATATGGAGAGGAGAAACGCCGCAGTATTTTACGTTACCCGAAGTAAAGATACGACATGGAAGCAGATTTTATTCCGGTCTTAGAACTAAAATAGCAAAAAAGCTTCCCATAGAACCTTGGCTCAAGTTTTTTGGCTTCTGGGTTGCCGAAGGGTGGACTACGGAAGGCGGGAATGGGGATTATGCCATTTGCGTCTGTAACCAGAATTATAAGTTGATGACCGAGATGAAGCACATTCTTGAAAGTTTTGGATACACGGTATTCTGGGATAAAAAAGTGACGAACACGATTCGGGTAAGAAATTATCAGCTTTTTCACTACTTGCAGCAATTCGGAAAAGCTTCCGATAAATATATCCCTGCGGGAGTAAAGAGCTTATCAAAAGAGCTCCTCGGGATATTTTTTGAGTATTACATTAAGGGCGACGGACACGTGTATGGACGTAGCGGGAAAGGGTTGTCGGCTACTACAATATCTGTACGTTTGCGAGATGATCTTCAAGAGATTGCCCTCAAAATAGGAATTTCCGCATACTACAAACTGCACAATAAGAAGGGCACAGTATTTTCGTCTCCATCTCAAAAAAAAGAGTATAGGCAAAGTGCAGATTCTTGGAATATTTATTTTATACGGCGAAACCGGCACGCCATCATTCCGTCTGAGATGAAAAAATACGGACGCAAAGAAGAGTGGGTTGACTATAATGGGATGGTTTACTGTGTTTCAGTGCCAAATCGTGTTGTATATATTCGGAGAAATGGAATTCCACTTTGGTGCGGGAATTCCGACCCGCCGATGAACTGGCGTCTGTCGTCTTTGGATAAAATAACTTTAATTAGCAACTCAGACGCTCACAGCCCCCAAAAGATTGGTCGGGAAGCAAATGTTTTTGATACGGAAATCAGCTATCCTGAAATTATCGAGGCGATAAAATCAAAAAACCCCCAGAAGTTCTTATACACGATTGAGTTTTTCCCCGAAGAGGGGAAGTATCACTTCGATGGCCACAGGTTATGCGGGGTTAAATTGTCGCCGCAGGAAACGAAGAAATATAACGGGATTTGTCCGGTTTGCGGCAAGCCTTTAACCGTCGGAGTTTTAAACCGGGTCGAGGAATTAGCGGACCGGGAAGAAAATTTTAAACCCGCGGGCGCGATACCGTTTAAAAATTTGGTTCCTTTGGGAGAAATTATCGCCGATGCCATAGGCCAGACGCCCGGCACCAAAGAAGTTGACAAGCAATATTATAATTTAATCGAAAAATTCGGTTCAGAGTTCAACATCCTTATTGACGTCCCAAAAGAAGAATTAAAAAATGCAACGCTCTCGCAAATTGCCGAGGCAGTAGTCAGAGTGAGGGAGGGCAAGGTTTTTAAAGAGCCGGGATACGACGGCGTTTACGGGAAAATAAAAATTTTCGCCGGGGAAGAAGAAAAAAAACCGTTGAAACAAACAACTTTATTTTGAGCGCAGCGAGAAACTTTATTTTAAGCAAAGCGAGAAACAAGGTTCTTCTTGCGAAGCAACAAGGTTCTTATTTTAACCCCTTTTCTTGACTTGATAAAATAGATGTGGTATTAATTAGAACAGTTTTAAAGGTCGTTTTTTATTCGTAAAATTCGAAATCTATGGCATTCCAAAAATTTGAAGGAGGCTCAAAAAAGGATTTTTCTCCCAGGCCTATGATAAAAGGGAACTGGAAATGTTCCGGCTGTAACGTGGAGATAACCGAACTTCCTTTTGAACCAGCTGCTGACAGACCGATTTACTGCAGAGAGTGCTGGTCGAAGAAAAGAGCCGAAAAACTCGAAAAGTAAAAAAGAGCCCCGCCAGAACATGTTCTGGCGGGGTTTCAGTTACGCCTTGGATATCCAGCTAATCGTATTTTCTTTTATTGTAAATTTTCCATCCATGAATTTTTCGATTACCCAAATGTTAGTTTTTGCATGTTTTGTAATTTCAGAAACAGACACAGAACTTTTAGCAGAGAATAAAGCCATATAGGGTAAAATTTGGTCGGCTAGATGTTTGTCTAAACAAGCATCGGATTTAGCTATTTTTAACAATTCCGAAGCCGCCTCTTTGCCGACGTCTTCCGCCCTTTTTCCCAATTTTCCCAAATTATCAGTTCCGATTACGGTATTTTCGAATTCGGAAATTAAACAAATATGGCTTCCGGGAGATTCCGTTTCACAATACTCTATTCTTTCTTCAAGCGGCAATTTTAATTTTCCCAAAACTTCTCTGACTCCGGCTATCTGCCTTTCGGCGACTTTTTTTTCTTTTAATGCATCAGAGGCGCCGGAAAAGGCAGTGATTTTTTTAAACCCGCCTCTTTCGGTTAAGTTAATAAATTTAGGCCTCGAAGGAAAAACTAAAACTTCCACCTTTGCCCCGCCCGCGGGATAATATCCTCTTTTCATAATTTTGATTTCCATCTTCACTCCCATTTTTTCCAATATTTTTAAAAAAACATATTGCAGATAATCCATCGTCGGCGAGAAAAAAGTATCAGTTGCCCCGCCCTCAAAAGTTATTTTTACAGGGTTGGAAGCTTGCCCTGAGTTTTTCGAATGGGCAAACAAAGAAGGGGGGATCAGGGTTTGTAAAAGCAAAGTAATGCTTCCTGCGGTTTCAATTTTTATTTCAAGAGAAATTTTTCTTTCCAGAGAAATTTTTCTTTCAAGAGAATGCGGGCCTTCTTTGATATCGCCGGGCGAAAATTCAATTTCGCTTGAACCCAATTTATCGCCCTCCAACTTCCCGTTGCAAAGTCGGGCAAGAGCCTGAATCCCCAGAAGATGCTGCATAGCCAGGCCCTGTCTTTCTCTTCCTTTCCTGATATTAAAAATCCGGCAAGGCTTTTGAGTGATTGCCGATAAAGATACAGCCGTCCTCAGTATTTGTCCGCCTCCTTCTAAATATGAACCGTCAATTTCAATCATGGTACTTTATTTTATTATTGCGGAATTTTTCAATTCTCGCAATAAATAAGAGGAACTCACCTAAGCAAAAGCGAAGGCGAGCAGGGACATTTGATTTTTTACAGAATTAATACAAAATGATAAGTTTTAATTAGAAAGATGAATAAAGATATCGAACTAATTTCTCAACTAAATAAAGACTGGCAGCCGGGGGAAATAAAAGTAAAAAGAGCCGGCGGCCAGACAAACAGAAATTATATTGTTCAATACAAGAATAAAAAGTTTTTTGTCCGGCTTCCATGGGGGAGAGCCGACATTGTCGACAGAAAAGCGGAGGCCCGAAATGTTCTGGCATTAGCAGGGTGCAATAAATTAAAAAATATATTGCCGAAGTTTTATCTTTACGTTTTTGACGGAAAAAATATTTTATGTCCGAAAGAAAGGGCCGATTTTCCAAACGGCACCATGATAACGGAATACATCGAGGGCAGGGACATAAACGGTGAAGATATTGAAAGACCCGAAATTCAGACGGCATTGATAAAAACTCTTCATACTTTCCATTCAAGCGGAGTCAGGTTTTTCAATTCTTATGATGTTTTTCGGGACGAAATTCTGAAATATGGGAAAAAAGCCAAGAAATATCCGATCGGAAAGCTTGTAAAAAAAGACGAAATCAAAAAAATAGAAAAAATCGGGAGAGAGGCCAAAAGACAGCTCGTCCTTGGCGGGAAAATTTCAACCCACAACGATCTGATTTTCGAAAACTTAAGACTAGGAGAAAACGGAAAGGTTTATCTTTTGGATTTTGAATACGCTGGTTTTAATATCAGAAATGGTCTTTATTATGATTTAGGAATTATTTTAGGCGGAAATCTTTTTCAAAAGAATCCGATAAAAATCAAAACTTTTGAAGAACTTTTGAAAAAAGCAGGAAAAATTTATGAAAAGAAATTAGATAAAAAGAAAATATATTTCGGAGCTTTAATTAATATTTTAGTTATGTTCTGGTGGGGGTTGGTTAAATATTTCAGTTCAAAAACCCAAGCAGAAAAGAAATATTTTAAAGATTATGTATTAAAAAGGGCTAAAGGAATTGATGAACTTTTTGAAGTTGCCAACAGAAAATAATAAAGCGCTCCGCGATATTAGAAGAGATAATACGGAGCGCTTTTCTT